>JAJZVE010000070.1 GCA_021845835.1 Pseudomonadota bacterium
CTGCACGCCGACGGCATCGTGTTGGACGCGATCGACGCCGCCGAACAGGCGGGCGCCATCGAGCCGGCGATCAAGGCCGGCATCAAGGTGGTCGGCTGGCATTCCGGATCGAAGCCCGGCGCGATGCCGCAGTACCACCTGTTCACCAACATCACCACCGACCCGCTGGAAGTCGCCCGCGCGGCGGCGAGCTACGCGGTGGCGCAGTCGGACGGCAAGGCCGGCGCGGTCATCTTCACCGACAGCGCCTATGCCATCGCCATCGCCAAGTCGAACGCGATGGCCGCGATCATCAAGGCGTGTGCCACCTGCACGCTGCTCAGCATCCAGGACACGCCGCTGGCGGACGCCGCCAGTCGCATGCCGCAGCTCACCACCTCGCTGCTGCAGCGTTACGGGGCGAAATGGACCTATGCGCTGTCGATCAACGACCTGACCTTCGACTTCATGGCGCCGGCGCTGCAGTCGGCGGGCATTCCGGGCGACGGCGCGCCGCACGCGATCTCGGCCGGCGACGGCTCCGGTCCGGCGTTCCAGCGCATCCGCAGCGGCGAGTACCAGATCGGCACGGTGGCGGAGCCGCTGCGCCTGCACGGCTGGCAGGAAGTGGACGAACTCAATCGCGCCTTCGCGGGCGCGGAGCCGAGCGGCTACGTCGCGCCGCCGCATCTGTTCATCAGGTCCAACATCGACCGCGACGGCGGGCCGAAGGACATCTACGATCCGCAGAACGGCTACGAGAAGGCGTATCGCACGATCTGGGGCAAATAGCCGCCGCGACCCGAGGGCCGAAAACGAAACCGACTTTCATAATTGCCTCTCCCGCCCGGCGGGAGAGGGCGGCGCGCAACGCCGGGTGAGGGCGCCCTCGGACCGCCTCGCGTCGCGTGACTTCCTGCTGCTATGGGCGGTGGGCGGCATCGGCAACGCGATGCGCTGGCTGGAGGTGCTGGCCGCGGCGCTGTTCACGCTGGATGCCACCGGCTCGGAACTCGCCGTCGCCGTCGTGTCGGCGGCGCGCAGCCTGCCGCTGATCTTCACCGCGGCGATCGCCGGCGTGCTGGCCGATGCCGTTGACCGCCGCCTGATCGTCGCCGGCGGCCTGCTGCTGAGCGCGGGTTCGGCCGGTGCGGTGGCGCTGCTGGCCGCGGCGGGGACGTTGCAGCCCTGGCACCTGTTCGTCGCCGGGCTGGCGAGCGGCCTCGTCTACGGCACCGACCTGTCGGCACGGCGGCGCATGCTGGGCGAGAGCGTGGTCCCTGCGCTCGCCGCCCGTGCCGTCGCGCTCGACAGCCTGACCGGCGCGGCGAGCCGGCTGGCCGGGCCGCTGCTGGGCGGTGCCGCATACGAATGGCTGGGGCTGGCCGGCACGTTTGCCGCCTCGGCGCTGTTGAGCCTCGTCGCCGCCCTGGCGGCGGCGCGCGTGCGGCACGCGCAGCAGAAGCGTCGGCTCTCCGCCGCGGCGGTGGTGGCCGATCTGGCGGAGGCGGTGCTGGTGGTGCGCCGCTCGGCGCTGCTGCTGACGGTGGTGGTGGTGACGGTGGGGCAGAACCTGTTCGGCTTCGCCTACACTTCCCTGGTGGCGCCGGCCGGGCGGGACGTGTTCGGCGTCTCGGCGGTGATGGTCGGGGTGCTGGCGGCGGCGGAGCCGGCGGGCGGCATCCTGGGGGGCCTGGCGCTGGCGCTGCTGGGCGTGCCGCGCGGCTGGCCGATCCGGCTGTTCATGATCGGCTCCGCCTGGTTCCTCGGCATGCTGGGGCTTGTGGCCCTGATGCCCTGGTTCTGGGGCGTGGCCGGGCTGCTGTTCGCAGGCGGGCTGGGGCTGGCGCTGTTCTCCAACGAGCAGACCACGATCGCGCTCACCGAGGCGCCGGAGGCGGCGCGGTCGCGGGTGATGGGCCTGGTCACGACCGCGATCGGCGGCTGGCCGGTCGGCATGGTGCTCGCCGGCTGGCTCGCCGACCGTATCGGACCGCTGGCGGCGATGAGCGCGCTCGGCGTGGCCGGGCTGGTCTGGATCGGCGCGGCGGCTAACGCGATCCTCCGGGCTGGCCGCGCGCCGCCTTGAACCCGGCGACGAAGCGCGCCAGCGTGTCGGATGTCTGCCCGCGCGGCAGCATCGCCTCGATTAACTGGAATTTTCCCCGGGTTGCGTGCGCCGCGGCGAGCGCCGCCGCCAGTTCGGATCGCGTCGTCACGCGCCGGCCGGTGCCGCCCAGGTCGTCGGCAAGCGTCGCAAAATGCCAGTCGTCGAGGTTGTTGAAGCGCGACTCCGGCTGGAACACGCGCAGCATCTCCCAGCTTGCGTTGTTGAACACGATCACGATCGGATCCCAGCCGTAGCGGCGGCAGTTGCCGAGTTCGAACCCGGTCATCTGGAACGCGCCGTCGCCGACCAGGATCAGCGGCCGTGCGCCGGCCGCGACGGCAACCCCCAGCCCCGCCGGCACGCCGTAGCCCATGCCGGCGTAGTAGCCGGGCGCGACCAGCGCGGAATTGGCGATCTCCATCGCCGTGAACAGACAGTCGCCCATGTCGGCGGCGATCGGCATCGGCCCGTGTGCCGCGAACAGGTCGTTGACCGCGCAGGCGATGTCGGAGGGGGTGAGCGGCGTCGCGTCCGCAACGAGTCCGTGCGGATAGTGCGCCGGCGCGAAGCCGTGCGCAGCCGCAGCGGCCGGTGCCGCGCGCGCCAGCAGCGCCGCCAGCAGTTCGGCGAGCGGGATGTCGGGATAGACGTGGTAGCCGATGCGCACCTCGCGGTTGCTGGCGAGGATGGCGCGCCGCATGTCGATCTTGCGCTGCGACACCGCGAAATTGGTGTCCGACAGGATCACGCCGAGCAGCAGCGGTGCGTCCGAAGTTTCGACCAGGGCGGTCAGGGCCGGCTGCCCGGCGGCGCCGAGATAGGTGCCGGCGACCACGTCCGGATCCTCCGCCAGCAGTCCGCGCCCCATGAAAGTGGTGACCGCCGGCAGCCCGAGTCGCCGCGCCAGCGCCGCCGCCTGCCCCTCCACGCCGTAGCGGCGCAGCTCCACGTCCGCCAGCAGCACCGGCCGCGCGGCGGCGGCGAGGCGGGCGAGGATTTCGTCGGCGCATTCGGCCAGCGCCGCCGGGTCGGCGCGGCGCGGCGGCAGCGGCGTGACCGGCGCCGTCTCCGCCCCCACCAGGTCGCGCGGCAGTTCCAGATAGACCGGCAGCGAATGCTCGCGCGCCGCGCGCAGCACGCGCGCGATCTCGGCCGGCGCGGTGCGCGGGTCGAGCAGCGTCGCCTGGTCGCAGGTGATCTCGGCGAAGATGCGCGTCTGCGTGTCGAGCGCGCGCGCCATGTGGTGCAGTTGCCAGCCGCTGTGGCGTTCGTGCAGGCCCGGCGCGCCGGAGATCACCACCATCGGCACCCGCTCGGCATAGGCGCCGGCGACGGCGTTGACGAGGTTGAAGGCGCCGGCGCCCCAGGTGACGACGGCGACCGAGGGCGCGGCATGGAATCGCGCCGCCGCATCGGCGGCGAACCCGACCGCCGGTTCGTGGCTGAGCGTGTAGAAGGGGAGGGTGTTGCTGTCCTCGATCAGCTTGCAGAACGGCAGCACGAAATCGCCGGGAATGCCGAAGATTTCGCGCGCGCCGTGGGCGGCGAGCGCGTCGAGCAGCACCTGGCCGAGTGCAGGCATACGATCCCCCCGCTGGGCTGATGCGGCAGCATGCCGGATGCGGGGACGGGGCGCAAAAGAGGTGACGCGCTGGCCACTTCTCCCTGACCCCCCGCGGGGCGGAGAGGAAACGACCGTGCGGCTCGATTCCTTCATATGCCCCTGCGGGAATAACCTCGAACGGTCAGGAATTGCGGCCGCCGGGATGAGACGTCACCTGGGTTCGTCTGCGAATGATTGTCGGTCGTGCATGCCCGGCGCTTGGCGCGACCAGGCAATGTTCGCCGGTCCACCTCAGGACAAGCAACCTTCGCGGCCATCTTGCCACGGCGGCGAAATTTTGTTGGAGAACGGGACCGCCCACAACAGCGCAATTCAGAGCGGACGGCCCGACCGGAAGCGCGACCACCAACGGGCCGCTCGGTGCGGTCCGGCGTCGTTCAGGCGCGGTGCAACCCGGTCAGCCGACGGCGGCCTGCAGCTCCAGATGACGCACCACATTGGTGCGCGGGCTGCCAGCGTGGCGCGAGGCCTCGTCCAGCAGGTTGCGCAGGTGTTCCATGAACGCATCGCCGGCCGCGGTGCGTGCCACCACGATGCTGCGGCGGTCGCGCGGATCCTGCAGCCGGCGGGCGAACTGGAATTCCTCCAGCCGGTCCAGCGCGCGGGTGATCGCCGGCTTGGCCACGCCCAGCCGCGCCGCCAGGCCGCGCACCGTGTGCGGCCCTTCCTCCAGATAGCAGATCAGAATCACGCCGAGCTGCCGCGCCGTGAGATCGGGACCTTCGCGGCGGACCAGATTGACCACCGTGTCCCGTAGGATATTGGGCAGACGGCCCTGCTGCATGAGCGACATCGCGAACTCCCCGGGCGGCGTCACCGCACCAAACAATCACATTCAAGCGACCTTGGCATAGGCCGAAAATATAATCCAGTCGTATTTGTTGCCAATGAGTCGCGTCATGTGCTGGCGGCATGGCTCGCCAAGCCGCGCAAAATCGCCGATGCTGGCGGCAAAAGGATGCGCGCGCCATGTCCCTGTCCGACCCGTTCACGCAAGACCTCGTCGCCGGGGAGCCGACGCCGCCGGCTGCAGCGCCGCCGGAGCGCGACCTGGCCCGCAAGATGGAGCTGGAGGCCGCTCTTGCCGCCGCGCCGGACGATGCCGCCCGGCGCGGCGCCTATTTCGAGCATCTGACCCGACTCGCCGGCACGCACAGCGGCCTGTTCTGGGCGCTGCTGCCGGAACTGGCGGCGCCGCTGTGGTTCCGCGGCGGCACCCCCGACATCTCGGCGCTCGCCGCCGCCTTCCGCGAGCACGCCTACGCCGTGCCGGGGCTGCGCGCGACGCCGCAGCGCATCCTGGTGATCGGCGCCTACGCCGGCTACGGCGCGGTGGCGCTGGCGCGGCGGCATCCGCGCGCCATGCTGCTCTGCGCCGAGCCGTTGGCGGACAATTTCCGGCTGCTGTCGCTCAACACCACGCCGTGGCCGCGCATCCGCGCGGCGCAGATGGCGCTCTGGCACAATCCGACCCGACTCGCCGCTTCCGGCCGGCTGCAGGCGGACTGGGCGGTGCGGCTGACCGACGAGGCACTGGATGCGGACCGGGTGATCGCGGCCACCTCGGTGGCGGACCTGCTGGCGCGCGCCGGCTGGACGCATGCCGACATGGTGGTGTGCGACGCCGCCGGCAGCGAGCGCGAGATCTTCATCGACCCGCTGGCGCCCTGGCTGCAGCAGATCGATGTCGCGCTGGTGCGCGCCTACGACCAGCTCGCCCCCCAGGCGGCGGCGACGGTCGCGGCCTGCTTCGCCGCCGACGCCTTTACGCGCCGGCCGCACGGCAGCTTCGAACTCTACGAGCGAAGCACGCCGCTTACTGCGCTGCCGCCGCAGCCCGAGGAGATCTTCCTGCTGCGCGCCGAGCCGGGGGGGGCCGCGTTCTCGCTGCAGGACGTGGCGAGCTATGGCTGGGCCTTCTTCATCTTCGACGGATCGAGTTGCCAGCTACATCCGAACCAGCCGGGGGAACGCCCGGCGCGCGCGGTGTTCCCGCTGCACCTGGACGGTCACGCGCGCTTCATGAGCGGCCTGCTGCACGCCGGCGCTCCCGGCGCCCCTGCCGTCGTCTTCACCGCGCGGCTGGTGCGCCCGGACGGCACCGTGCTGGCGCAGGACAGCCTGACCGTTGCCGCCCACGGCAGCGACCGGATGAGCTTTGCGCTGCCGGACGGGCTGCGCGGCCCGGCGCTGGCGGTGCTGGAGACGGCGATGGCGGCCGATGCGCCGCACAACCAGATGGCCTGGGCGCGCTGGATTGAGCCGCGACTCAGTTGACGCGATGTAACGCAAAGTATCTGACGCGCAATTAACCCTCGCGTAGCCGCGCCGGCACATCCATGTATGCGAACGTGTCTGGGTTGAACCCGGAGGACGCTACGATGTGCCAGGACGGCGTGCGCCCCCTCAATTTCGAGACGCTGCTGACCGACCCGCTGGTGCGGATGATGATGGCCGCCGACGGCGTGACGGCGCGCGACCTGGTGGCGCCATTGCTGACCGCGCGCGAGGCGATCGCCACGCGCGAGCTGCAGGCGCTTAGCTGTGCGCTGGCAGTTCCTGCCGCCACGAGTGGGCCGGTCTGAAGCCCAGCATCTCCCGCGCACGACGGTTGGAGAGCAGGGTTTCGTATTCGCCAAGCGGGCGGGACAGCCTCACGTTCGGGTAGTACCGCCGCAACAGCTCGGCAGTCGGCAGATCGGATGAGCAGTCATCCTGTGCCGCGTTGAACACCTGGAACCCCAGCCCGTCGGTTTCGATCGCCCGCAGCACCAGTTGGCCAAGGTCGCGTGCGTCGATATAGCTCCACAGGATGCGCTTGCGGCCTTCCGGGCTGGCGAAGAACGCAGGGAAACTGGCGTATTCGTGCGGTTCGATGACGTTGCCGATGCGGATCGCGTAGATGTCGCTGCCGCTGCGCGTGGCGAACGCCTTCGCCGTCGCCTCGTTGCAGATTTTCGACAGGGCGTAGCTGTCCGGTGGATCGACCGGATAGTCCTCGTCAAGCGGCAGGTAGGCCGGGTCGCGCGGCTCGTGGCTGAACACCAGACCGTAGGTGGTTTCCGACGACGCGATGACGATTTTGCGGATACCGAGCGTTACCGCCGCTTCGATGACGTTGTAGGTGCCCATCGTGTTGATGCGGAACACCTCGTTGTCGGGCGTGATCATGATGCGCGGTATGGCGGCGAAATGCACCAGCGCATCCGGCTTCACCGGCCGCAGCGAGGGATCGAACTCGCGCAATCCCATGTAGGAGGAGAGCGCGTTGAACACCTGCCCGGCATCGGTGATGTCGGTGGTCAGCGTGCGCACGCGCGGATTATCGAGCGGCGTGCGGTCTAGGTTGAGCACCTGGCAGCCGTGCTCCACCAGGTACTGCACCACATGGCGTCCGGCCTTGCCGCTGCCGCCGGTGAACATGACGCGCTTCATGGCGATCCCTTCCTGCGCCGTTGCCGGGCGAAGATGGCGTGCCCCGGCCGCTTGGCAAGCGCGGACGGCGGTGCCAGTTAGCGCGCATGGCGATCAGGGTGGAGTTTTTCGCCGGCGCGGCGATGCGCCCGCATTTGCCGGCGCTGGCGCGGCTGCGCGTCGCGGTGTTCCGCGCGTGGCCGTACCTCTATGACGGCGTGCTGAACGAGGAACAGGTCCATCTCTCCGAACTCGCGCACAATCCGCGTGGCGGCATGGCGGTGGCGTTCGATGGCGGCGATCCGGTCGGCTGCTCCACCTGCCTGCCGCTCGCGGATGCCGAGGCGGGGGTGCGGGCGCCGTTCCTCGCCGCCGGCCTGGACCCGGAGCGCTATTTCTATTTCGGCGAGTCGGTGCTGCTGCCGCGCTATCGCGGCCAGGGCATCGGGGTGGCATTCTTCCAGCAGCGCGAGGCGCATGCGCGGACAAGGTCGGACGCCGCCTACGCCTGTTTCTGCGCCGTCGAACGTCCGGCGGAGCATCCGTTGCGCCCGCCCGGCACGGTGCCGCTGAGCGGCTTCTGGCAGCGCCGCGGCTATACGCACCGGCCCGACCTCGCTTGCACGATGCGCTGGAAACAGGTCGATACCGCAGACAGCGTTGCCCACAGGCTTTCGTTCTGGATCAAACCGTTGCGAATAATGGCTGAGGGATGAGTTATCTTCGCGTCGGCATGATGGCGTGGCAGATCGGGCGCGGCGAGGGCGTGGCCGCCCGGGCGGCGCGCAGCCGTCTTGTCTGGCCGCCGCCGTGCCCGGTGCGCCGGCCGGCATGACGCTGGTCTATCTGCTGGCCGGCGAGCACAGCGGCGACGTTCTCGGGGCGCGGCTGATGGCGGCGCTGCGGGCGGCCCGGCCCGGCCTGCAATTCGCCGGCGTCGGCGGACCGCGCATGATCGCGGAGGGGATGGAGAGCCTGTTCCCGATGCAGGAACTCGCCGTCATGGGCCTCCTGGAAGTGCTGCCGCGGGTGCTGCGCCTGCGCCGGCTGATGGCGGCGGCCGAGGCCGACATCCGTGCGCGCCGCCCCGGCGTGCTGGTGACGATCGACAGTCCCGGATTCGCGCTGCGCCTGCTCAGGCGGCTGCGCGGGGCGGGCATTGCCCGCGTGCATTACGTGGCGCCGCAGGTCTGGGCCTGGCGCGAGAGCCGGGTGCGCGAATTTCCCGGCCTGTGGGACCGGCTGCTGTGTCTGCTGCCGTTCGAGGAGGCGTATTTCGCCCGCCACGGCCTGCCGGCGCGCTTCGTCGGCCATCCGGTGCTGGAATCGGGGGCCGACGCGGGCGACGCGGCGCGGTTCCGGGCGCGCCACGACCTGCCGCCGCAGGCGCGCGTGCTGGTGCTGATGCCGGGCAGCCGGCGCAGCGAGGCGCCGCGGCTGCTGCCGGTGTTCGGCGCGACGCTGGGCCTGCTGGCGTCGCGCGTTCCGGCGCTGGTGCCGGTGGTGCCGACCGCCGCCGCGGTCGCCCCCATCGTCCGACAGGCGACCGCCGCCTGGCCGGTGCCGCCGCTGATCGTGACCGATGTCGCGGAAAAGCACGACGCCTATGCCGCCGCCGCGGCGGCGCTCACCAAGTCCGGCACATCGACCCTGGAACTCGCGCTGGCGGGCGTGCCGATGGCGGTGACCTATCGCGTCAACCCGCTCACCGGCGCGATCGCGCGGCGGCTGATCCGGGTGCCGCACGTGGCGATGGTGAACCTGCTCGCCGGGCGCGCGGTGGTGCCGGAACTGCTGCAGCAGGACTGCCGGCCGGACCGGCTCGCGGCGACGCTCGCCGGGCTGATCGAGGACGCGGACGCCGCCGCGGCGCAGCGCGCCGCGTTCCGCGACGTGGTGGCGCGGCTCAGGCCGCCGCAGAGAGCGCCCTCGGCCGCGGCGGCGGCGGAAGTGCTGCAGGTGCTGGACGGCGGCGGCTAGACGCGGCCGTAGCTGTCCTCCAGCCGCTCGATGTCGTCCTCGCGCAGATCGTTGCCGGTCTGCACTTCGATGAATACCATGTCGGCGGTGCCGGGATTGGCGATGCGGTGGATGTCGCCCTGCGCGATTCCGATGGACTCGCCTGCAAGCAACTCGATGTTCTCGGTATTGCGCGTCACGCGCGCGGTGCCGGCCACCACCGTCCATTGCTCGGCGCGGTACTGGTGGCGCTGCAGCGACAGCACGCCGCCGGGCACCACGCGGATGCGCTTGACGGCGAACCCGGGACCGGCATCGAGAACCGCCCATTCGCCCCAGGGGCGGCGGTCGCTCTGGCCGGCGGCGTAGTCGTTACGGAACTCGGGATCGGTCATGGGCACCTCCACGCGCCGGCAGCCTAGCGCGCGCGGACGACGCCCGGCTATTCCGCGCGCGCAGCCCTGGCGTGGCGGATCAAGGGTGCGATCGCAAGTTGGCGGCCCAGTTCCTGCGCCTCCGCCCGCTCGGCCACCAACCGCGCGCGCAGCCGCTCCAGCGCCGTGGTGCGTGCCTCGGCGGCACTGTGCGGCGGCGTCTCCGCGGCCGCGGTGGCGGTCAGCACCATCAGCCCGACGCCGGCTCGTGCGAACAGACGTCGCATGGCTGCCCCCTCCGAACGGCAGGGCAACGCGGCGCGCGCGGTCGGGTTTGCGGCCGGACCGCAGCCTGAACAGTTGCGCCAGTGCCGTGCTTGACAGGGGCGCGGGCGGGCAAAAGGATGCGGCGCGGGCTCGGAGCAAGCCTGATGCAGACGACAAGGGGGCCGGCCGCATGACGAACGCAGGCCAGGAGGAAAAACTCACGCCGCGTCGGCTGCGGCTGGGCATGGTGGGTGGCGGGCGCGGCGCACTGATCGGCGGCGTGCATCGCATCGCCGCGCGCATGGACGACCTCTATGAACTGGTTGCCGGCGCGCTGTCGGCCGATGCGCAGCGCGCGCACGACTCGGCGATCGACCTGCACATCGCGCCGGAACGCAGCTACACGGACTATGCCGAGATGGCACGCAAGGAAGCGAGCCGGCCGGACGGCATCGACGCGGTCGCGATCGTCACGCCGAACCACCTGCACCACGCTCCGGCGCGCGCATTCCTGGAAGCCGGCATCAGCGTGATCTGCGACAAGCCGCTGACCAGCACGCTGCAGGATGCACGCGATCTGGAGCGTGCGGTGGCGGCCAGCGGCCTCGTGTTCGGGCTGACCCACAACTACACCGGCTATCCGCTGGTGCGGCAGGCACGCGAGATGGTGGCTGCCGGCGAGCTCGGCACGGTCCGCATCGTGCAGGTGGAATACGCGCAGGACTGGCTGACCGAGCGGATCGAGGCGAGCGGTCACAAGCAGGCGGCGTGGCGCACCGACCCGGCGCGCAGCGGCGCCGGCGGCAGCATCGGCGACATCGGCACGCATGCCTTCAACCTCGCCGAGTTCGTCACCGGCCTGCAGGTGGAGGAAATGGCGGCGGAGCTGACCAGCTTCGTCGAAGGCCGCGCGCTGGACGACAATGCCGGCATGCTGTTGCGCTTCGCCGGCGGCGCGCGCGGCATGCTGTGGGCGAGCCAGGTGGCGGTCGGGCAGGAGAATGCGCTGCGGCTGCGCGTGTTCGGCACCAGGGGCGGCCTGCAATGGGCGCAGGAACAGCCGAATACGCTGACCTTCACCCCGTTTGGCGAACCGCCGCGGCTGATCCGGCGCGGCGGCGCCGGGACGCTGCCGGTGGCGGCGCGTGCCATCCGCGTACCGGGCGGGCATCCCGAAGGCTATCTGGAGGCATTCGCGCAGCTCTATCGTGATCTCGCCGAGCAGATCACGGCACATCGCGAAGGACGCCAGCCCGATCCGGCGTCGCTGCTGGTGCCGGGGGTCGCCGACGGCGTGCGCGGCATGCGCTTCATCGCCGCCGCGGTCGCGTCGAGCGGGGCCGGGGCGAAGTGGACGAAGCTGTAGCGCCGACGCGGCCCGCCGTCGCCGCGGCGCGGCAGGGGACCGCGCCGGGCACGTCCCGCCGACCGAGGGCCGCCCGGCCGGTGCCGTTCAGCTGGCCATCACCATCAGCCCGGACGCCGTGTTGGAAATCGGGATGTGATAGTTGGAATGCAGCCTGGTCACCTTGGCCGGCAGCGCGCCGCGGGCGGCGACCCACATCAGCAGCTCCACCCCCTGCGTGCCGGCCAGCTCGACCAGTTGCGGGATCGAGTACTGCGTCACCCATTGCGGATCGCTGACCAGCCTGTCCATGAATTCCAGGTCGAACGCCTTGTTGATGAAGCCGGCGCGGCGCCCGTCGAGCTGGTGCGACAGGCCGCCGGTGCCGATCACCACGACGCGCAGGTCTTCGTCATAGGACGCGATCGCCTCGCCGAGCGCCTGCCCGAGCTTGTAGCAGCGTGCGGCCGATGGCAGCGGGAACTGGACGGTGTTGATGCAGACCGGGACCATGCGCACCGGCCAGGCGTCGCTGCCCGGCCACAGCAGCGCCATCGGCAGTGTGACGGCGTGATCGACCAGCATCTCCTGGCAGGTGGTGATGTCGAACTCGCGATCCACCAGATGCTCGATCAGGTGCCACGACAGCGCCTGGTCGCCGGGGAAGGCAGGCAGCGTCGGGATGCCCCAGCCTTCGTCGGCGTTCTCGTACTGCGGCGCCGCGCCGACCGAGAAGGTGGGCATCTTGTCGAGGAAGAAATTGAGACCGTGATCGTTGTAGAGCACGACGGCAATGTCCGGCCTGACCCTGGCGAGCCAGTCATGCACCGGGCCGAACCCGTCGAAGAACGGCTTCCAGTACGGGTCGCCCTGCAGGTTGCGGGCGATGGCGCGGCCGATGGCCGGGACATGCGAGGTGGTGACGGCACCGACGATCCTGGCCATGATC
>JAJZVE010000071.1 GCA_021845835.1 Pseudomonadota bacterium
CCACATTTCGCGGGGGCCTATCCCCGCATGTGCGGGGGAACCTATCGCAGGTAAGATATTGGCATTGCTTGATATACGATGTCAAGGAGCGGAAGCGGAGCTTATTCGCGCGTTGTCATTTCCGGCAAGGAGCGACGCACGAGCAGCATGGCGTCATGAGTGACGATTTCTTTCGGGGGCTCGCCCAGGCTCGCAAGGCCGAGACCGCCGTTGGCGGCAATGTCGGCCCAGGTCATGACGATGCTGCCACGGCGCAACTGGCCGTACCAATCGGCAAGCACCTCCCAAAGCCTGGCGCGCACCCCGGCGCTCACGCGCGGATGGGCATAGATGCCTGGCGCCAGTTCCAGCATGGCCGAACCAAGAAAGCCACGGTAGCGCGCCTCCACATCGCGGGTAATGACCACCACCATCGGCATTACTCCACCTCCCCCGCGCTCTTGTCGGGAACGATCAGCAGCTTGATCCGGTCGATCATGGAGGGGATGACGCCGCGCTGGCGGAACAGTTTCGCGGCACGCTGGCGGGTGAGCCGCTCGATCGAATCACCCGACTTCAGTGCCTCCTTTGCGGCACCGAAAGCGATGTCCAGGGTGACGTCGTGGCGAAAGAGATCAGCGATGTCGAGAACGAAAGACTGTCCGGACTCCTCGTGGACGAAGCCCAGTTGCGGAATCGCGCCCAGGGCGGCGACCGCGACGCAAGCCGCCGCCCTCATGGCACTCGCGGCGTGATTGAGAGCCTGGTTGGGCAGATCCCCGACGCTCGGATTGGCATGGTCATAGTGCCGGCCGCGCCAGGAAATGCCATGCCGCTCGGCAGCGATCTGGTAACTGCGCTTGATGCGGGCCCCTTCCTGCCCGCGCAGGACTTCGATATCGCGCGTCCGCACGATCTCGCCGAAACGGATGGCATACATGGCGCGCGCGACCTCCATGCGGCTCTTCGGATCGGCCCACAGCATGACCTGCGCGCGGGCAACGCCAGAGCTGTCAGGCATCAGGGGTGGCGCGGTGTAGAAACGCACGGCCCCTTCGCCGATGGCGGCGAGCGCGCAGCCATGGCGAGCGAGCAGGCGCAACGCATCGTGGGTAACGCTGGACCCTGGCCCCAGCAGGATGATGGAAATCGCCTGATGCGGAATCTGATAGTCTCCCGCCGCCAGCTCGCCGCCACCGGCGGTGACGAAGCGCAGGCAGCCGTCTTCGACTTCCAGCCGTCCCCGATCCAGCCACACCAGCCCGTGCCGGTCGGCGTGGGGAATGCGTGCTTTCTCCAGCCCCAGCCGCCCGAGCAGCATGGCTACCTCTCACCGGGCCGCAAGAGCAGCATACCGTAACCATAGGCGGTATGACGGCCGATGCCTTTTGCCAGACGCTCGGCGAATGCATCGCCGTCACGGATGACGAGCCCGCCATGGAACGTCACATCCGGCCCTTCACGTCTTTTGCCGTTGCGAGAGGCAGTGCTGCGTTCAAGACTGACGAGCCGCGCCTGCGTCACCTTGGCGGCTTCACCCAATCGCTCGGCGAGCCAGTGGCAATACACGGTCTCGCGGTCGATTTTGTCATCAGGTTGGGGACCGTCGGGATGGCGGCGGAGAGCTTCCAGCAAAAAGGCATCGACCTCAGCGCCTTTGGGAAAGACGCCTGCGGGCTTCATCAGGCGTCTGACCGGCCGCACCCGCAAATCGAAGGCGAGGCGGCGACCTTTGGTCCATGTCTCCGGCATGGCTTTGGCGGCAAGCCGGGTTGGATCGCAGATTGCGAGCGCATCGGGCATCCCGGTTTCCTGGGCGGTTTGCACGAGCGATGCCTGGTCCATTTCGGTGTAAGCATAGAGCGTGGCGTTCGCTGCGCCGGGCGCGACCATCAGACGGAAAGGTTGCAGCGCCGCTTTGCCGAAGCTCTCACCGAGCAGATGATGCAGCGCGGCGCCCTCATCCATAATCAGGTTGCGATGCGCCGCCCAGCGGCGGAACGACCGCAGGTCCAACGGTAGGCTGATCAGATGGAGCGCCGTCATACGGCGGCCGCTTGCGGCAGGAGGACGCCTTCGACGATCTTGCGTGTGCCGCCATGCAGCCCGGTGCGCCAGTTACGTAGGTCCGGCAAATCGATGATGCGATGGACCGTGTCGCCTTCGGAGGGCCCTTCGCCAAGGGGCCAGAGCGCCCGCAACCGCTCTGCGGCATCCTCTTGCCGGGGAAATTTTTGTAACGCCGCATAAGCGGTTGGCGCCGTGACGAAATCCTTCTGCCGCAAGGGGGCGGACGGCAGGCAAGGCTTGCGGCCGATGAACAACGGCCGCGCCGGACGATCCAGCGCCGCCGCGAGCGCATCAAGCGTGAGTTCGCTTTCTGCCGGCGCCAACCGCAAGGCCACAATCATGCAGACGTCCGGGTGATAGTCGCGCTGGCGGCGATGAGGGGCGCCATAGCTCGCCCCATTGCGTCCCTCGGGCGCTCCCCATGTGGTCCAACCTTTGTCGTTTTTGTCCAACTTGGCGTTCTGGGTATCGGTAAGCACGCCAGAGCCACCCTCCCGCTCCCAGCGGGCGGCGAAAATCAGCCGGTCCTGCAGGGCCTGATGCGCTTCCCATTCGGTCCGCCGCCAGCCCAGCGCGTTGGCCAGCAGACCGGTCAGCATCGAGACGGCCGGAAAGTCGCGCGTGACGCCCATATGATCGATCGCCACACCGCCAAAAGCCAGAAGCGGCGCTTCCAGCCTGAGAATCAGCCAGCGATGATCAGGCATCCGGCGCGTCTTTCACCTGTGAAGCGCCCCATGCCGCCAGCGCCTTGAGTGAAATCCGTTCCGAGCCGCTCAATGGCGTGTCGGCAACGGAGAGGTAACGGCGCAACTCGCCGGTTTCATAGGTTTCGTCGAGCCGCGCGAGATGGCTATCGAGCGCCGTGACCGCCTGGTCGAGATCATGGGCAACCGGCTTGCGATAAGCAGCGGCGAGGCTGCGCGGCTGGCGGTCGCCCGCTTCGATCAGCATCAGTTCGGCGCGGCCATAGGGCGCGGTCGAGCCGCGTTTGGCGCCGGGCGAAACCTCGGCGATCAGGTGAACAAGATTATGGACCACCCGGGCGGCCAGATCCCGGTCGCGACCGCAATTGGCGGTCAAGCCCGGCAGGTCGATCACCACGTAGCCGTAGAACAGGCCGGAGGTGAGTTCGGTTTCCTGGATGGTGTCGGCGCCGCTGTCGTCCTCGTCCTTTTTCAGATCATCGACCGCCGTGAAATAATCGCCTTCGGCTTCCTCGGCGTGGACGGTGAAAGCATGGGCCACATGCAGCGGCGCTTCGATATTGGCCGCCGGGTCGGAGGTGACCATGCGCCCGAACAGAGCGGCGGTCAGACCGCCGGGCAGGATGCTTGCTTCGCGCAAAACTTTGATGTTGTCCTTGAAAGCCTTGGCCCAGTCGTTGACCGCTACTTTCGCCTCCTTGGCGTCGTTCGTCGCGGCAGCAAGACGTTCGGCCTCGGCCGCGAGCCAAGAGATTTCAGGTGCGCCGAACAGAAGGGTCTGGCGGCTCTTCTTGCCCTTGTCGGCCTTGTCGCCGTAAACGGCCTTCTGAAATTCCGGTTCGAGGGCATCGACGATCTCGTCGGCATATCGGCCCCTGAGCGGCTCGATCACCAGTTCGGTAACCAGTTCGCGCGAGCGATAGGCGAGTTTGGCACCGTCGATGCCGTGCAAGGCATGCGGATCCTTGTCTGCTTTTCGCCAGTGGCGCTTTAGGCATTGCGAGGAAATGCGGGTGCGGAAGGCGCCACCATAGGGTAGGCGCTTGGCGAGTCCGGTGTCGTCACGGTTCAGCAATGCGGCGGTATAGGAATGCAGCGTGTGGATTTGCAGAAAGCGGGGGGCGGTCATCAGGCATCTTCCTTTTGCTTGGCTTCATGCGCCGCGTGATCGAGCCGCCGGTAATAGGCGCGGGCAATATCGCGTGGGGTGGATGTGCTGGCGGGAAACAGAAGCAGCGCGGCGATCGCGGCGCAGTCGAAACCGCTTTCGGATTTGCGGCGCGCCGCCAGCATCCGCGCGATGCGTTCCAGCGTCTCGGCCCGCCGATCGGATTCCGCCAAGAAGCGCATCAGCCGGGTTTCGGAAAGCAACGGTCGCGCTTCGGCGCCCCAGGCAGGATCGCCGCCATCGCAGAGTGAGGCGCCGAGGCGCTGTTTGGGATCATGCACAGCCGGCGCCCCCGTCCGTTCACCCTTGGGCGTCAGGATCGCCATGATTTTGACGATCCTCATCCAGGCGTCGGTTCGATTCGCTTCCTCGATGAAGCCGCACGCGGCCGCCAGACGCCAGAAGGCCGCACAACCCGGCCCGTCGGGCGCCATGCGGCGCAATTCGGCGAGGTCGCCGGTGCCGAGTGGACGCATCGCCACGGACAATTTGCCGATTACGGCTTTATAGTCGGCCTTGTTGTTCTCAATCGACATGATCGGACTCCTCCAGCTCCGGTTGATCGAACAGCTCCGGATGGCGATACCGAATAGTGCTGTAAAAGGCGCGGCGCGCCCTGGCCTCGGCGCGGGGGCGGAACACGCCGGCACAGGGGATGGCGGGTAGCGCGGTTTCGAACGCGGCCCTGGCGAAACCATACAGCGTCCTGGCCCAGCGCAGCCTTGCCGCCTCCAGCGCCTCCGGCCCCTTGTCTCGCGCCTCCAGACGATCCCAGAGATGTTCGAAAAAAACGCCGTCCACGGCGTGGTCGAAGCGGCGTTGAGCTTCGCGTGCGTGGGTATAATGATCCTTTTTTCGCTTTTCCCGCTCGCCGCGCGCCGCGGCCAGCGCCAGGCTGCCGCCGATCGCCTTGTCGAAGACGGCGATCGTCTCGGTCTGTGCCTTCGCAAGCTCGTGCAGTTGCTCGCGCTTCGTGCCCAGGGCGCGCGAGATTTTGCCGGCAATCGGTAAAATACGGGACTTGAATCCTTCGGTCTTGCTGTTGCCGCGCGCCAGCGCTTCGGCGATCAGCGCCATCGTTTCCCGTTCGCCGTCGCAACCGGCCGGCCGGGCGAGTAGCGGCATCTCCCAGTTGCCTGACAGGAGGAGTTCGACAAGCGTCCCATAGTCGAAGTCACGGCCGGCCAAGGTGAAGCTCTTGTTGTCGGTCTTGTGAACCGGAGCGAATGGGTCGCCCAACGCACCGTTCAGGTGCTTGGCGTTGATCCGCGTGGTTTTTGATGTGCCCTTCCACCCGGACAGAACGCCGCCCGCCATGGTCAGCCGAACCCGTCGGCAGACCTCGATGAACCAGAGATCCATATCCTTGAGCTGCATCTGGCCGCCCTCGGGCCAGGGCGCAAGCCAGGTCAGGCCAGTGCCGTTTTTGGCATAAAACTCATATCGCTCAAGCTCGCTCTCATACGTGTCGAGAAGTACAGTCACGTCCCGCCGGAACCGGGCGCCAAGGCGCGGCGTCATGTCTTTGCCTGTCCCTGTCGGTAACGGCGCGAGTGCCAGCATGGGGCGCGAGGACGACCCGCCATTCATCCGCGCGATGCCTTGATTGCCCGCCCCGCCATAGCCTTCCCCCGTCTGCAACGACACCAGCGCGAACAGCCAGTCCTCCGGCTCGGCCTGCCGGGCGACGTCCTGCTTGAGGTCGTGATTTTTCGACGTGATGAGCAGGTCGAGCGCATCGGGGGTGG
Source organism: Pseudomonadota bacterium (assembly GCA_021845835.1). The sequence continues at coordinate 5,673 of JAJZVE010000071.1, forward strand.
ACACAGGATTACCCAGCGTCACACCCTCGGGCACCGGCGGCTGAAGCAACGCCGGTCGTGTCCAGTCATCAACGACGAGGTGCCACGGCTCGTCCGCCGCAAAGCCGGGCGTCAGGTCGCGCAAGGCGGAGACCCAAGTTTCTTCGTCTTCGAAAATTTCGGTTTTGCCCGAACGTCGCAGCGCCAGCGCCGCGAGTTGCACCAGAAACATGTGCCAGCTCGGCCCCTGATGCGGACGCAACGCCGGAAAACTGTCCACCGCGTCACGCGCCAGAACGGCGAACAGGCCGGGCAGCGTAAGCTGATCATTCGGCACGGCCTGGATCAGCGGTTGGGTGAGCAGATTATACATTCACCCACCCAACCCAATGCTGAACCCCCGCATGTGCGGGGAAACAAGCCGATTTCGGTTCTGTATCAGATCGAAATAGGGCCTATCCCAAGCTGCGTCCTGGGAATCATCTATCGCCGCCGGCACAACTTGCGCATGACGGCCAATCGGCAATGCAAGCGGATGCGTTATGGTTTTGATGCAAGCAAGAAAACCGGTGTTCATGCCGTTCCTCCCGTTGATGGGTTACCTTAACGACATCAACGAGAAATACAATAACTATTTTGATCTGATAATACCAGTCCGCCCATACAGAAAGTCAACGTCTCCAACCTTCAACCGAATCATCCCACCATCCACCACCGGCTCCACCGCTTCGCGGGAATCGATGCCTCCTGACAGGTGGTCGGGCAAAGTGAAGCCGCTAATCATCTCGCCAAACAGCCCGCGGATCGGCGTGGCAAAGGTGATGCGCGCACCTTCCGCGCCTAACCGGGTGCGGATTTTTTCCTCATTTCCGGGAAACCGCAGGTCGGCAAAGGGTGTATCGATCGGCATCGCGATACCCTTGGCTGCCATCGCGTCGGCCACGTCCTTGCCGTAGATGTTGTACCAATAATCCGCCCAATCTTTGCCGAGTTCGGCATTGAGCATCTCGATCCGAACGGGATGCGTCGCGCTTTCGACGAGAAGTCGGTTCATGTAGGGAATGACCCATTCCGGATGGGTTTCTATGAGCCGTCGCGTCAGCTCCAACCCCGAGACATCGCGGTAAATGCCATTAAGAACGCCAGCGTCTTTCCAGGCGCCAAGCCCGTTTTCGAAGGCGGGTGCGAGCAGTCTCGCCAATCCCTGTTCCGGTGTCATGACGTGGCATCGGGCGATTTCGAAGCCCGGCGGCCGGGCAAGCCGATGGCGATGCAGCCTGCCGATGCGCTGGAGCAGGACATCGACAGGGCAGAGGTCGGTCAGAAGGCAATCAGCGTCGATATCGAGGCTCTGCTCGAGCGTCTGAGTGCCAATGACGATCACCCCGCCTGGTTTGCGTTCATGCGGCGACAATGCGGCTTCCACCGCCTGATCGAGCAACGCGCGGTCCTCCGGCGCAAACCGGCCATGATGCAGCGCGGGGCCGTCCGCCACCTGCATGAGCAGGATTTCGCCCACCTGCCGCACCGCCTCGAACGTATCGACGGCAGCCGTCACCGTGTTGCGGATGACGAGCACACGCGCACCTTCCCGCGCCGCGTCCATGGCGATGCGCGCCACCGCCTCGGCCGCCATCGTCGGCACCAGCGCCATGGCGACGGTTTTTTGCCCCTTCTCCCTCTCCTGCGCGCCACACCCGCGCGGCGTTGCCTCGCTTTTGCCCCACACCGCCGGATAAGGCGCCGCCAGCGCTTCTTCAAAGGACGGCCTTTGCTTACGCCCCAGCCATTTCGTCCGCGCGACCGACCCCAGCGTCGCCGACATCAGCATCCCATGACCGCCGCGCCCGAGATGCATCCGGAGCAGGTGGTTCTGCACCTCCGTCATATAGCGGTCGGAAGCGTGAACCTCATCGATCACGAGGAAACCGCGCGAGAGCGCCGCGGCACGCAGATGGGCGTGCTTGACCTGCAAGGCAGCGAGCATGGCCTGATCGACCGTGCCAACGGCGACCGTCGCGGCCAGCGCGCGTTTGGTGCTTTCCGCCGCCCAGCGCGCCAGCAGAAGCGCCTCGTCCGCATCGTCATCCCAGCGCACCTGCCAGTCGGGCAATTTCTGCCCCTCGACCTCACCGGCCCGAAGATAGCCCGGAACGACGAGAACCGCTTCGGGCCCGCCCCCATCGAACAACCGCCCCATCATCTTGTTCACCCGCCGATGCAATTGGATGGCCGCGGCCCGGGTGGGCAGTGCGAAATAGAGGCTGTCCACCAGCCCGGCCTCGAACAGGCGCGCAAACCGCCACAATGCCGCTTCGGTCTTTCCCGAACCGGTTTCGGCTTCCAGGATGACGAGCGGTTCTTCGAGCGGAAATTCGCCGATCAGGCGTTGCTGCGGTCGCGGCGGCTTGCCTTCGGTGAGCGTCGCGAAATCGGTCCGTCCCGACGCCAGATCGCGAAAGCGGCGTGTATCGAAGCCGATATCCGCCACCGCTTGGCGCGCTTTGCCGCGAGCCTTCTCGATATACTGGCCGTCGAGATGGGCAACGAAATTAAAGATGCCCTTGGTCGATCCCAGCCAGTCGGCGAGGGAGACGAGGCCGCACAACAGATGTTGGAAACCCGACACTGTGGGCAGTGGCGTCCCATCGCTGGTTTCAAAAGCCTCGGGAAACCACGACCGAAGCAAAACGCCGATTTCGGCGGATGACGCCACCGGATCATAGCCGAGTGCCGGAACGCTTTGCCACTGCTTCCCCGCGCGGTCCTCCTTCTCCAGCGCGAAGGGCCGACCATGATGGGCCAGAACGGCAAAGAGGAGGTGTTCGTCGACCCCCCAGTCCCCCAACCGGTCGCAATGCAGATTCCGCCTGATCTCTTCCGGCGCATGGCCGCAAAAAATCGCCGCACCCTCCCGCACATGCCCATGAGTTTCGCCACGCCACGCGCCGTGCGGCCAGCCCTTGGCCTGAAAACCGGGATGCAGCTTGCCGGCGTCATGCAGAAAAACCAGAACGGCAAGGCGCGCGATCTGGGTGTGCGACAACGATCCGCCCGCCGCTCGTTCCATCCGGGCGCGCACCACCGGCAAAGTCGCCATGGCCTCGAAACAAGCCGCGACATCGGCGCAATGATGCGCCAGATGATGGCTTTCCTCGTCGCCGGTTTTCCCCCATGGGGCGCTATACCGCATATCGATCGCCACAACTCCGTCTGAATTAGCCAAGCGCGCCTTTAATTAATCTCATCTATTCCAAGATAGTTGAGAGCTTCGCCAGCACTTCATCGACAATGGCCGCCGATAGACTTTCGAGTTTGCGGCCACGCCGGGAAGCGATGTCGAGGGCGCGAGGCTGATCGCAGCGCACGACGCCGGTTGTCTGAGTGCCTGCGCCGGCCAGAGATACTGCGAAGCCTGCCGTACGGGCAAAATTGCCGCCAGTCGTGATCGGCAGCACCACAGGCGTCTTCGTCAGGCGGTTGAATGGGCCCGGCGATACGACCAGCACAGGGCGCGTGCCCTGCTGTTCATGGCCGGACGTAGGATCGAGCGAGACGAGATAAATATCACCCCGCTCCATCACAGCAGCTCGTTGCCGACCGGCTTGGCGTCGAGCCATTTCTGATCCTCGGCGCTCAGATCGGCCGAGGGATCACATTGCGCCAGCAACTCAGCAAGCGTGTAGCGGGGCCGTGCGGACGGTTCGACCACGAGGCGGCCATTGTCCACGGCAAGTCCGACCTTGGCGCCGGCCGCCAGATGAAGAACATCGAGCAGTGCGGGAGGGACGGCGAGCATGATCGAACCTCCCACCTTGCGGAGACTTGTTGTGTGCATGAGAAGAGTCTTCCTTTAAATTATACAAAAATATAATACGGCATTGCCCGCCCTTCAAGGCTTTTTTTGGGTTGCACGATCCAACCAGTGCTTGATTTGCGACAGGTGAGATCATACCCAAAGCACCCTGCCTGTTCGCTGATCGGCAGGCCCGGGTATCCCATCCAAGGTAGAGCCTTGCCGAAGATACACTATAGGTAATAGTGTATCAGAACATCCCACCCCCTCCCCTCGCCACACCGCGCCCGACAACCAGCCGCACGGCCGCGAACACCGGCATATCCGGCCAGCGCAGAGCGAGAACAAGAAGCAAAAATCAGCGAAGTTTCCGCAAGCGAAGGCATGGCGGTGCGCCCGATAAGCCTCGAGAGGCGGAGAACTTTCCACTGTACACGGAACGCCCATTCTGATACAGTTTTCGGAGAATCTCGCCCAAACCGCTGAAAGGCCCGCCCATGGCCGAACCGATCCAGCCCTCTCTCTTCCCCGACCAGGCCTGCTTCACCCGCATCCGCCCCGACATGAACGAATGGCGCTTCTACCACCTCGCCGTCTGGCCCGATCTCTTCGGCCACGCCCTGCTCGCGCGCCACTGGGGCCGCATCGGCACCCAGGGCCGCCTCCGCCTCGACCCCCACCCGGACCCCGGCGCGGCCATCAACGCCCTCGCCTCCCTTGCCCGCGCCAAGCGCCGTCGCGGCTACCGCGAAACTCCGGCGTGAGCCAGGCGGCCAAGCCCGCCAGGGCAAAGGGAAAGGCAAGAGCGGGGGCGCTGCCCCCGCGCCCCCGCCAGGGCCACGCCGGCCCTGGACCCGGCAGCCCGAACCCATCTTCCGCGCGCAGCATCAGCGCCGCGGCCAGAGCATCTCAGGTGGCGTCTGAAGCGGCCATCGGCCCCCGCGCGGCCAAGCGCGTTATCCACAAAACCCTGAGTAAGTCTGTGGGCAAGCCTGGGGGCGCGCGAAAGACCGCGCCGGTATCACCGCGGGTCAGCAATTCCGCTCCTCCGGCCGCGCGTCCGGTCGACGGCATGAGCCTCTACGACGCCACCGGCGCCCGGAAATATCTGACCCGCAGCGAGCGCGACGCCTTCCTCGCCGCCGCCGAGCATGCCGACCGCCAGGTCCGCACCCTCTGCATGACCCTCGCCTATGCCGGCTGTCGGTTGTCCGAGGCGCTGGCGCTCACCGTCGATCGCGTCGACCTCGCCGCCGGCGTGCTGGTGTTCGCCACTCTGAAGAAGCGCCAGGGTGGCCATTACCGCGCCGTGCCGGTGCCCTCTGCCCTGCTCGATGCCCTCGATCTGGTGCATGGCATCCGCGAACACCAATCCCGCCGCGGCAAAGGGCGCGGCGAACGCCTCTGGCCGTGGTCACGCATGACCGGTTGGCGCGCCGTGCATACGGTCATGCAGGAAGCCGGCCTCGCCGGCCCCCACGCCTCCTCCAAGGGCCTCCGCCACAGCTTCGGCGTCACCGCCGTCTCCGCCGGCATCCCCCTCAACCTCGTCCAGAAATGGCTCGGTCACGCCCAGCTCACCACTACCGCCATCTACGCCAACGCCGTCGGAACCGAGGAAAAAGACATCGCCAAAAAAATGTGGGGGTGAGATTAGGCAAGCGCGGGCTGGATACACATTTCTGCCAAGTGGCTAACGCACATCCAAGGAGTCCCGAATGGACAGCACCGTCGATGTGACCATCCCGGTTGAGCCGGAGGCCGCCAAGGCGCTCGAAAATCCTGCGCGTCGTGAGGCAGTGGGGCGCTACCTAAGCGGCCTGCTCAAGGAAGGACATATTCCCGCAGCTCTCGCGTCGGCAATCGCCGACGCCAAACGCGAGGCTCGTGCGAGGGGCCTGACGGACGAAGGCATTGACGCTGAGCTTGAGGCTTGGCGGGCCGAACGTAGAGCGTGATCGTCGTCTTCGACGCCTCGACCTTCGTTTCGGCAGCCCTCAAAGCGAAAAGCCTTCCTGAGCGGGCGCTACTGCGCGCTGTGAGCGCGCCAAACCGTCTGCTTCTGTCGCAGGCGGTTGAGGATGAATATCGCGAAGTCATTTTTCGCCCGAAGTTTGATCGCTTCGTCGCGGCCGAACGTCGTCAGCGAATCCTCGATATCGTGGTGTTTGCCGCGGAGCGGCGTCGGACCCACCGAAACTATTCGAGAGTGCCGTGACCCGAAAGATGATAAATACTTGATTTTGGCCGCCGTTGGTGGAGCAGATGTCATCGTGAGCAGCGACATACGTCACTTACTCTCGATGCACCCGTGGCGTGGGATTCCTATCCTGTCTCCAGTTAACTTTCTTGCCCTCTTTTGACCGAGGAAATTCGAGGAATATGGTCTGCGGACGCGAAGCGCGCATGCTTGGCGCCCCGAGCAGACGGACGCCAGCAAGTGCCTTTTATCGTTCGATGGTTACGCCGCTGCCTGCGTCAACGCGGGCGCCCTTGTATCACCGGCCGCGCCAGAT
>JAJZVE010000072.1 GCA_021845835.1 Pseudomonadota bacterium
TGGTGGTGCCGCTGATGTGCGCCGGCATCTTCTGCACGCTGTTCGTGCGCGTGTTCGGGCAGGCGGCGCAGCAGGTCGGCAACCTGCTCACCGTCGTGCTGGTGCTCGGCCTGATCCGCAGCATCCGCGACGCGCCCACGGCGCTGCAGATCGGCGGAGCATTCTGGGGCGGCAGCCTGTGGGCGGCGCTGCTCACGCTGGTGATCTGGCGCGTCCACCCGTTCCTGCCCGCCCGCCGCGCCGTCGCCGATGCCTATCGGGCGCTCGCCGCCCTGGCGGGCGACCTGTACGGCATCCTCGCACGGGGTGGCGCCGACGAGGCCGGGTGGGACGCGCATGCCCGTGCCCAGCGCCGCGCCGTGCGCGAGGCGATCGAGCGGGCGCACGACGCGGTGCTGGCGACGGTGCGCGCGCGCGGCCCGGTCAGCGCGCGCGCCGCCCAGACCGCGATCCGGCTGGAGGCGGCGGAGCAGTTGTTCGGTGTGCTGATCGGCCTGTCCGACGTGCTGGCCGCCCGCCGCGACCCGGCCGCCGACGCAGCGGCGGCGCGGTTGCTGCGCCGGCTGCGTCCGGTGCTGGGGCTGATCGCGCACGGCATCGAGACCGACCGCATCGACCGCCTGCCGCGGCTGGAGCGTGCCGCCGCCGCGATCGCCGCCGCGGGCGCGGCGGCGCCGCCGCTGCACGGGGCGGCGGAAGCGATCGCGGAGCGGCTGCGCGTGGTGGCCACCCTCGCCGCGCCGGAGGGCTGGGCGCTCGGCACCCCGGCCGGCGAGCCGTTGCAGTTTGCCGTCGGGCGGGTGATGGCGAGCATCCGCGCCAATCTCGACTGGCAGTCCGAAGTGCTGCGCCACGCCATGCGCGGCGCCGTCGCCGCCGCGCCGGCGCTCGCGGTCACGCTGCACTGGCCGACCTCGTACGGGCACTGGCTCACCATCATGCTGGTGATGACCATGCAGCCGCATGTCGCCGTCACCTATGCGCGCGCGCTGGAACGGGTGGCCGGCACGCTGGTGGGCGGCATCGCCGCGGCGGCGCTGGCCGCCGTCTGCACCACGCCGCTGGCGATCGCGGTCGCGCTGTTCCCGCTCGCCGTGCTGACCTTCGCGCTGCGGCCGGCGAGCTTCGCGCTGTTCATGGCCTGCCTGACGCCGCTGGTGGTGCTGCTGTCGGAACTTGGCCGGCCCGGCGAGAGCGAACTGGTGATCGCGGCGATGCGCGGCCTTTACGTGCTGATGGGGTCGGGGCTGGCCGTCGCCTTCGTGCTGCTGCTGTGGCCGAGCTGGGAACCGGGGCGGCTGGGGCGGGAGCTGCGCACCGCCCTGCTCGCGCACGCCGTCTATGCCGAGGCGGAGATCGGCGCACTGCTGGGCGAGACGCCGGCGCCAGCGGTGGAGCGTGCCCGCCGCGCCGCCGGCATCGCCAGCAACAACCTGGAAGCCTGCCTGCACCGCGCGCTGCTGGACCCGCGCGGCGCCGCCGATCCGAAACTCGCCGCCGCGCTCACCGTGGACGCGGCGCTGCGCCGCATGGCCGGCCGCATTTCCGCGCTGCAACTGGAGTCCGGGCCGCGCCCGGACCCGCCGGCCTGGCGCGCCTGGCGCGTCTGGATCGCAGAGGCCGCGCATCGCCTCGCCGATGCGGCCGGCGCGCTGCCGCCGCGGCCGCAGCCGCCGCAGGACGACCCGCTCGCCGAGGCGCTGACCCGGATCGCGCGGCAGATGGAGATTGCCGCCGGCGCGCTCGCCCGCCTCGGCTGACCCGCGGCACCGCGCATGCCAGCCGCGCTTGCCCGGCGGTCGGCCGGCGCCCTATGCCTCGGCCATGACCGAAACCCGCTTCTGGCTGATCCGCCACGCCATCGTGGAGGAAAACGCCCGCACCCTGATCTACGGCACGATGGACGTGGAGCTGTGCCCGCACACGCTGGCGGCGCAACGGCCCATGTATCTCGCGCTGGCGCGCCGCCTGCCGCGCCCGGCGGTGTGGCTCGCCAGCCCGCTCGTCCGCACGCAGCGCACCGCGGCGGCGATTTTTCGCGCCGGTTATCCCGAGCAGACGCTGATGATCGACCCCGGCCTGATCGAACTCGCGTTCGGCGCCTGGCAGGGCCTGACGCATGCGGCGCTGCCGGAACGGCTGACGCGGCCGGCGCACGCCTTCTGGCCGCTCGCCGGCGAGGAACGGCCGCCGGGGGGCGAGAGCATGGCCGACGGCATCCGCCGCCTCGGCAGCGTGATGGAGCGGCTGGCCGAGACGCATGCCGGTCAGGACGTGGTGGCGGTGAGCCACGGCGGCGCCATCCGTGCCGCGGTGGCGCACGCGCTGCGCATCGGTGCCGACAATGCGCTGCACCTGTCGATCGAGAACATCTCGCTCACCCGCCTGGACCACACGCCGCGCGGCTGGCGGGTGGCGTGCGTCAACGAGCTGCCGGGGGTGTAGTCAGCGTCGCGACGCGCGGCCTGTCGCCCGATGCCGCCGCCTCCCCCAGCCAGCGGGCCACCAGGCCGCCGAGGATCGCGCCGACGATCGGCGCCAGCCAGAACAGCCAGAGCTGGCTGATATAGGCGCCGCCGGCGAACAGGGCCGGGCCAGTGCTGCGCGCCGGATTGACCGAGGTATTGGTCACCGGGATCGACACCAGATGGATCAGCGTCAGCGCAAGGCCGATCGCCAGCGGCGCGAACCCGCCCGGCGCGCCGGGCGCGGTCGATCCCATGATGACCAGCAGGAAGAAGAACGTCGCCACGACTTCCATCAGCAGGCAGGACATCAGCGGATACTTGCCCGGACTGAGGTCGCCGTAACCGTTGGCGGCGAAACCGCCCAGCGCGAAGCCCGGCTTGCCGGACGCGATCAGATAGAGCAGGGCGGCGGCCAGGATGGCGCCGATCACCTGGGCGACGATGTAGGGTACGACGGAGCCGGCCGGGATGCGGCCACCGGCCCATAACCCGATCGTCACCGCCGGGTTGAAATGCGCGCCGGAGATCGGGCCGACCGCATAGGCCATCGTCAGCACGGTCAATCCGAAGGCCAGCGCGACGCCGGCAAAGCCGATGCCGAGTGCCGGGAACGCGGCGGCCAGGACGGCGCTGCCGCAGCCGCCGAACGTCAGCCAGAACGTGCCGAACAACTCGGCAGCGAGACGATGCTTCATGTCCACGAGAATCCTCCGCCAGGAGATAGCGCTGTCGCGTATCCTGGTACGCAGCAGATTTATGATGCGAAGAAAATTAAACTTCCTCTTAGCATTATACCAACCCGCACGGGTTTTGACTCTTCTTGCCTGCCAGGGGACTCGATGTTCCGATTCTCTTTTCGGCAGCGACGATTCGGGGCATGGGAGGGATCGGATGGGGGCGGCGCTGGAGATCACCCGGACGGACCAGACGGCGTCGGAGCTTCGCTCGATCGCGGGCAAGTGCCACGACGCGGCGCAGGTCCGGCGGCGGTTGGCGATTGCTTCGGTTCCTGAGGGGCAATCGCGCCGCGCGGCGGCGGAGCAGAGCGGCATGGACCGGCAAATATTGCGCGATTGGGTGCTTCGCCATAACGAGAGCGGGGTTGATGGCCTGAAGTCGCGCCGGAGTCCCGGCCCGACAACCGCGCTCACCGCCGCGCAGATGGCCGGGTTGAGAGCACTGGTCATCACAGGACCGCACCCGGCGACGCACAACGTGGTGCGCTGGCGATGCGTGGATCTGCGGGCCGAGGTTGCGTGACGGTTTTGGTGACGGTGCATGAAGGTACGATTGGCAAGTGGCTGCGCCAACCCGGTTTGACGCGGTTGCAGCCGCGGCCGTTTCATCCGAAGAAGGATGCTGCCGCGCAGGCGGCTTTTAGAAAAACTTCCCCGGCCTGGTGAAGAACGCCCTGCTCGCCTCGACTGCCGGAACCCAGATCGGGATCTGGTTTCAGGACGAGGCCAGAGTGGGTCAGCAAGGCACGCATGCCTGCATCTGGGCCCCGATCGGCTCGCGTCCGGCGCTCGCGCCGTGCTGGTGTGCGATGGCGCCGGCTGGCACCAGAAAGGCCGAAGACTGCGCGTGCCCGACAACAGCACACTGCTCGCCCTGCCACCCTACGCACCGGAGTTGCACCCGATAAAGAACGTCCGGGAATACCTGCGAGCCAACAAGCTCTGCGCGCTCGTCCGGGATAGCTACGACGCCATCGTCAATGCCTGCAAAAGCGCTGGGCACTTCCTGGTCAACGATCCCAAACGCATCCAGTCAATCGGCTCACGAGATTGGGCATGGGCCAATCTTTAGGTGGGTTGGTATAAGGCGGGGCTTTTGAATTTGGAGCGGGCAGGGCTGCGCTATGCTGCGGTCCCCCGATCTGAACCAAAACGGTCGGCAGCCAGTTGGCGGACGGCCGTCACGTCCAACAGCCCGCTTTCATCGCATCCGGCACGCCACTTCCGAACCGGACCTGGGCACCGGGCCGGCGGCGGAAAGCGCTCCGGGGCGGTGGCGCGTGCGATGGCAAGCGTGGGCGCGGCGCGCTGGGCAAATCGCCGTTCGACGCCACCGTCGTGACCATGCCGGCGGGCAAGCCGGTACGCCTGAAGCTGCGCCGGCTTCCGCGGCCTTCAGGCGGGTCAGCATAACGCCCCGCAACACCACCCTGCAGGCGTCGGCGGCAATCGTGCAAGCGCGTCGGCGCAGGCATTGTGCCGCCGCGGATCGCTCGCCTCCGCGCCGTGGACGTCACAGCCTTGATCTGCGCCGTAACCCATATGCGCAGCAGAAAAACCCAAATGCGACCCCGATTGGTCGGATCATCCCGGCCATTGACTGATCGTCATACAATATGCTTGGCTGCGATCGGGAGGTCCGGCGGGCACGTGCGCCGTCATCCGATCCGGTCGGCGAGCGTTGCGACCGGGGACGGACGGCAGCATGCCCGCGGACGCGGCGAAGCACGCAACGGATGGCGAGATGACTGAAAAACATGACATTGTCGCGGTCGGTTCCGGTCACAATGGCCTCGTCGCTGCGGCATATCTCGCCGCGGCGGGCCAGGACGTCCTGGTGCTCGAGCGCAATCCGTGGTTCGGCGGCGGAGTCATCACCCGGGAACTGACCGTTCCGGGCTTCAGGCACGATCAGCACAGTACGGCGCACATCTTCATCCTCGGCAATCCCCTCATCAAGGCGGACGAACTCGGGCTGCTGTCGCGCTACGGTCTCAGGTATGTCTATCCCGAAGTGCCCTTCATCTGCGTCTTCGAGGACGGAGCCACGATCGGCCTGCATCGGGACCGCAACAAGACCTATGAGAACATCGCCCAGTTTTCGCGCAAGGACGCGGACGCCTTCCTGGCCTTCGCCGAGAAGGGGGCGAACTACCTGCCCATGCTGGCTTCGTCCTTCTACACGCCGCCGATTCCCATGGGCGCCACTTTCGCCATGCTCGATCAGAGCGCCGAAGGCCGCGAACTGTTCGCCCTGATGCAGAAGAGCGCCTACGACGTCATCATCGAGACGTTCGAGAACGAGCGCGTGCGGTTGTTCTTCACGCGCATGATTTCTGAGAACCTCACCGGCCCGGAGGAAAAGGGCACGGGCATCGGCATTCTCGTTTTCCTTGCCTTCATGGAGGCGTATGGCGTCGGCGTCCCGGTGGGCGGCAGCGGCGCCCTGTCGGCGGCGCTGATCCGCTGCATCGAGGATCACGGTGGCAAGGTGGTCGCCAACACGTCCGTCGAACGGGTCCTGGTGAAGGCGGGCCGCGCCGTCGGCGTGCGCACCACCGACGGTGTCGAGTACGCGGCCACGAACGGCGTCATCGGTGCCATCCACCCGCATCTTCTCGGTCGCATGGTGCCCGAACTGGACGCAAAGGTGGCGCGCGCCGCCGAGCACACGGAGATTTCCGCCAACGTCTGCTTCACCGTTCACGCGGCGCTCAACCAGCCCCTGCGCTTCAAGGCAGGCGCCCACGTCAACCAGGCCTATTTCACCGAGCTGATGCCGGATCGCCTGGACGACCTGCGGCGCTTCTTCGATACGCTGCGCTACGGCCGCATTCCCGACCGTTCGCTGATCGGCCTCATCAGCGCCTCCACCTTCGACCCGACCCGCGTGCCGGCCGGCAAGTCGATTCTGCATGCCTGGGACTACGTGCCCTATTCGCACCCTGACGGCGGCGCCGCCCATTGGGACAAGGCCAAGGAAAGCTTCGCCGAGACGATGCTGTCGCGCATGGGCCGCTTCATCGACAACCTCGGTCCGGACAACATCATCGCCTACAGGGCCGACAGCCCGCTTGACATGGAGCGCACCTCGGCCAGCTTCCAGCGTGGCGACCTGCACGGCGTTGCCGGCTACATCTATCAGTCCGGCGCGCACCGGCCGACACCGGACCTGGGAATGAACAAGGTTCCCGGGATCGACCGGCTGTATCTGGTGGGCCCGTTCCAGCATCCCGGCGGTGGCGTGTTCGGCGCCGGCCGCGCCACCGCAATGACAATGTGCGAGGATCTCAGGATCGACTTCGACAGGATCAGCGGAATGCGCTGACCGGGCCTGTGCGCCCGCGAACGCGCCGAAAATCCGACTCCAACCGTGAGGGCGACCCGCTCGTTGTCTTCAGCGCCTCGCCCGGCCGCGGCGCCCCGGCTGTCAGGCGGAGACGAACGCTCCGATCGCGGCCGCGACAACGGCCGGCGTCTGCACGGCCATGAAATGGCCGGCGTTGACGGCGACGAAGCGCAGATCGGGCACGTCCCGCACGGCCGGTTCGATCAGGTCCGGCGGGCCGAACGGGTCCAGCCGGCCGGCGACGACCAGCACCGGGCAGCCGACCTGCGGCAGGTCGGCGCGCATGTCCACGCCCGCCAGCATCCGGTAGGCCGCGGCATACCCGTGCGGATCGGCGCCGAGCCAGCGGGCGTACGCCCTGTCACGATCGGCGGTGCTCGTCCAGAGCGCCTCCGGGAACGCCTTCGGCAACACAGTGCCGCGCAGCGACCGCATGCCGTCGCGGTCCAGCCGGTCGGCCATCTCCAGCGCCGCGGCCCTGCGCTCGGGCGGTACTCGCAGCGCCGGGGCGAGCAGCACCAGCCGCGCGCACCGTCCGGCGTGGCGCGTGGCGAAGCGGATCGCGATGGCGCCTCCGACCGCGGCGCCGATCACACAGAGCGGCGCGCCGATGCCGAGCGCATCCGCCAGCGCCGCGATGTCGTCGCAGAGCACGTCGATCTCTGCACTGCCACGCAGCTTCTCCGACATGCCACAGCCGCGCATGTCGTAGCGCAGCACCCGCGCCGGCGGCAGCAGCGGCAGCAATCCGTCCCAACTGTTCAGGCTGCCGCCGAGTTCGTGGACGAGCACGATGGCCGACGGACCATCCCCGGACAGGGCGTATCGGCAGGCACTGCCATTCACGTCGATCCAGGATTCCATGTCGGTCGGCCTTCTCTCGGGACAATCAGCGCATCCAGGGCAAAGCCGCCGCGCGGCAGGACAGTGAACGGGTTCAGCTCGACGCTGCTCACCGTCGTCTCGTGCGCCGCGAGGAAGTTGGCAACGGCGACGATCGCCGCCGCCAGGGCATCGAGATCGGCCGGCGGTTGCCCACGCAGCCCGGCCAGCACGGCCCGGCCGCGGATCGCGTCGATCATCGCGCGTGCGCCCGCCCGCGTCACCGGCGCCGGCCGGAACACCACGTCCCTGAACACCTCGACGAACAATCCCCCGAGGCCAAACATGGCCATCGGGCCGAACACAGGATCCTGATAGCCGCCGATCACCGTCTCCACGCCGCCGGTCAGCATGGGCGCGACCAGTGCGCCCTTGGGCGAGACGTGCGGCGCGCGCTCGGCCACGGTCTGCATCATCCCGCGCCAGGCTGCCCGCAGTTCCGCCTCGTCGCGCAGGCCGAGCCGGACGCCGCCGAGGTCGGACTTGTGGGCGATGCCGTCAGCCAGCACCTTGAGCGCCACAGGCCATGACAGCTCGCGCGCCGCGCTCAGCGCCTCGTCCTCGGTGGCGGCGGCGCGCTCCGGCAGGAACGGCACGCCGAACCGCGCCAGGGCGCGCTTGGCCGCCGCTTCGTCGATCGGCCCCGCCGGCAGCGGCGCGGCGCGCGGCGGGGCAGGGGGCGGCGTCGCGTCCAACGGCTCGCCAAGCCGGGCCAGGGCGGCGGCGATGCGGATGGCGTCGGTCGGCTCGTCCACGACCAGGATGCCCTCCGGTTCCAGCTCGCTGCGGACCTGCGGGAGGGAACGCATGACGAGAAGGAACGGCCGCCGCGGAAACCGCCGTCGCAGCGCCAGCAGAGAGGGCCGGAGCGCGCGCATCAGTGCCTCGTCCCGGCCCATGTGGGCGAGGAAGCCGATCAGCGTATCGAACCCATCGGCGGCGAGCATGATGTCGAGGACGCGGGGCAGCAGCGTCGGGTCGTTGGCCACCTGCGCGGTTGAGTCGACCGGGTTGGCAGCACTGGCGAACGGCACCAGCGCGCCGATCGCCGATTGCGCGCCGGCCGGCAGGGGCGGGACCGTCATTCCGCAGGCCGCGGCGGCGTCCGCGAGCATCACGCCGGCCCCGCCCGATACCGTCACGATCCCCACCCTTCGCCCGGCCGGCAGCGGCAGGCGGGCGCAGGCCATGGCGACCTGCACGAACTCGCGCACCGACTGCGCCCGATAGGCCCCGGTCTCCGCCAGCACAGCCGCGAAGGCGGCGTCCGATCCGGCCAGCGCGCCGGTATGGGAGGCCACGGCGGCGGCGCCGCTGTCCGAGACGCCGACCTTCAGCACGACGACTTTCTTGCCCCCGAGCGTCGCCTTGCGCAGCGCCGTCCGCAGTCGCCGCCCGTCGGGGCAGCCCTCCAGATAGGCGGCGATGACCTGCGTCGCGTCGTCGTCCGCCAGCCAGTCGATGCAGGCAGCGATATCGACGTCCGCCTCGTTCCCGGTCGCAACGAACCGGCTGACGCCGAGGCCACGGTCGTCAAGGCCGGCGAAGCAATACGATCCGATGGCGCCGCTCTGGCTCGCGATCGCGATCGGGCCGGGTATCGGCCAGCGCGTGTCGAAAGCTGCGCTGAAGGTCGAGAACACACGGTCCGCCGGGCAGAACAGCCCGAGGCTGTTCGGGCCGAGCAGCCGGGTTCCCGCTGCCCGGCAGCGCGCCGCGATCCGCGCCTGCAATGCCTGGCCGTGTCCGCCCACCTCGCCCAGCCCCGCGGTGAACATGACGATCGCCTTCACGCCCTTGCGCAGGCAGGATTCGACGGCCGCTTCCGCATGCACCGCCGCCAGTGCAACGACCGCCTGATCCACGGGACCCGGCACGTCGTCCAGGGACGCGAAGGCGGGCAGTCCGGCCACGGTGGGCTGGCCCGGATTGATCGGGTAGATCGGCCCCGCGAAGCCCGCCCTGAGCAGCGAGGCGACGGGGCGGCCTCCGATCCTGGCCGCATTCGCCGACGCCCCGATCACCGCGATCGAGGTGGGGCGGAACAGCGGGTCGAGCCCGTGCCGCGACGTGCGGTCAGGATCGCTGGTCATGTCGGGCGCGGACGCCGACGCGGGCCGCCCTGCCGCTCATCGGCCCCTGAACACCGGCTTGCGCTTCTCGACGAAGGCGCGCTGCGCTTCCTTGGTGTCCTCGGAGCGCGACAGGTCGACCGTCACCGTCTGCTCGAACCGGTAGCCGTCGCGGATCGGCAGTTCCTCGACGACGCTGAACGCCCGCTTCACGCGCCGCACGGCGAAGGGACTTTTCGCGGCGATGATGCGGGCGATCCGCAGGGCCTCCGGCATCAGCGCGTCGCGCGGAACGCAGGCTTCGATCACGCCGAGGCGGTACAGCTCGGCGGCCGGGACGCTCTCGGCGGTGAAATACATCGTGCGCGCCCTGGAGCGGCCGAAATGCTCCATCAGGAACCGCGCGCCGCCGGCCAGGCCCACGTCCAGCTCCGGCATGACGAAATACGCATCCTCCGCCGCCAGCATGATGTCGCACGCGAGCATCAGCGCGAAGCCGGCGCCGATCGCCGGCCCGTTCACCGCCGCGATCACCGGCTTCTCGCAGTCGCGCGCGGCATAGAAGAATTCCCGCGTCACCCGGTTGTGGCTCAGGTAGTCGCCGGGTTCCTTGACCATGCCGACCCGTTCCTTCACGTCGGCGCCGGCGGAGAACACCTTGCCCGCCCCGGTCAGGATCACGACCCGCACGTCGTCGCGGTCGCTCAGCATGTCCAGCACGCGGGTCACTTCCTCGCGCAGCAGGCGATTCTGCGCGTTGACCGGCGGCCGGTCGAGCGTGACGGTGGCGATTGCGTCCTGCACGTCGAGTCGGAGCGTCTGCAACTGCATCGATGTCCCCTTATTGCCACGTCCGGCCGGAAGCGCCCCGGCCGAGATAGCGGCTTGAGATGGCCTCGCGGTCGGCCAGATCGGCGGCCGCACCTTCGAGCGTTATCCGGCCGCTCTCCAGCACGTAACCGTACGACACGTGCCTGAGCGCCAGCGCCACGTTCTGTTCCACGACCAGCACCGCAAGGCCGCGTTCGCGATTGATGCGCGTCAGAATATCGAAAATGGCCCGCGCAATCAGCGGCGCGAGGCCGAGCGACGCTTCGTCCACCAGCAGCATGCGCGGCGCGCCCGCAAGCGCGCGGCCGACCGCAAGCATCTGCTGCTCGCCGCCGGAGAGCAGCCCGGCATAGACGCGCCGCCGTCCGGCAAGCTGCGGGAAATAGGCGTAGATCTCGTCGAACCTGCCGCGTCCGCGCAGCTTCGCGCGACCGCCGAGGGCAAAGGTCGCCGCCATAAGATTGTCCTCGACCGTCATGGTCGGGAACACGCAGCGGCCTTCGCGCACATGGAGCAGGCCGCGCCGCGCCAGGTCGTGGGCGGCGACGCCCGTCACGTCGTCGCCGAACAGCCGCACGCTGCCGCCCGTCACGCGGCCGCCCTCGAACGGCAGCAGGCCGGAGATGCATTTCAGCAGCGTTGACTTGCCCGCCCCGTTGGCGCCGACCAGCGCCGTGAAGCCGCCCTCGGCGACGTGCAGGGAAACACCATGCAACGCCTGGATAGCGCCACCGTAGGTGACGCAAAGGCCGTTCACGTCGAGCGCGAAGGCCATCCGGTCAGCTCCCGGTCGAGACCTTCAGCGTGGTCGCCGAAATCCCGCTGCCGGTAACGTGATACTGGTAGATCACGCCGCTGCGGATCCGCTGGTCAACGAAGGTGACAGGGGCGGCGAAGATGCCGCCGGAATCCCAATTTTTCATCGCGTTGATTTCGCCGACCAGGGTTTCGCCGTTCAGCGGCTTGCCCTCGTCAATCGCCTTGCCGATGATGTCCCGCAGGATCAGCGCCTGCGCCCAGGCGATCATGTAGCCGATGCTCGCGTTCCCGGTGTAGGGCTTGCCGGTCCATGATCTGAGATAGCCGTCGATTACCTTGAGCATCGGCGCGTCGCTGTCCTTGGTCACAAGATTGTACGGGACCACACCGATATACCCGTCGGCAACCGGACCCACGCCGCGAACGATGCCGGGATCGGCGCAGAAGATCGTTCCCATGAACTGCGCCGTCACGCCGTACTCCCGCGCGAGCTTGAGGACTTCCGGCCACACATTGCCCGCGTAGCCGTGGAAGATCACGTAGTCCGGCTTCGCGTTGCGCAGCTTGATCGCATCTGTCGTCACATCGATGCCGGTGAACTTCGTCTCGTCGTTCAGAACGATGTCGATGCCGAGTTTCTTCGCCTGCTCCTGCGCATGGGCGATCGGATCGCGTCCGAACTCCGTATCGCTGTACACCAGCGCCACCTTCGGCGCATGGCCGCTGCCCTGCCTGTCCTTGATGTACTGAAGCAGCAGGTCCATCATATCGGAATAGGTCAGGCCGGGGAGGAAGTGGTACTTGTACTTCGCCG
>JAJZVE010000073.1 GCA_021845835.1 Pseudomonadota bacterium
CCGTACCCCGTCGCCGCCGCGCGGCGAGCGCATTGCGGTGATCGGCGCCGGACCGGCCGGGCTCACCTACGCCTCGCTGGTCGCCGAGGACAACGCGGTCACCGTGTTCGAACGGTCGGCGCGGGCTGGCGGCGCCTTTCGCGCGGCGGCAAAGGCGCCGCTGTTCCAGGAGGTCGAAGCCAGCGCCGCGTCGTTTGCCGCCTATATCGGCAATCTCGTCGCGGCGTGCGAGGACAAGGGGACGACGATCCGCTACCGAACCGACGTCGTCCGCACGCCCGATGCGCTCGCCGGCTTCGATCGCATCGTGATCGCGACGGGCGCCGCCTACCGCTTCGGACTTGGCCGCGCGGCTGCCGCGCTGCTGGATTGCGGCGTCGGCCGCTGGCCCGGGCTGCGCCGTGCGTTCGCCAACCCCGCAGTGCGCGACTGGTTCTATTTCAGGGCGCGCCAGGCGACGGCGGACCGGTTCCGGCGGCTCGCGCGGCCGGGACAGATCGTCGAGGCGATCGGCGATGCCGTGCGGGCGGGCAAGAGCAAGCAGGCCATCGCCAGTGCGTTCGAGGCGGCGCTGCTGGGGAATGCGGCGACCGCGCGTGCCGACACCCGAACGGCAAGCCCTCAGCCCGTACGATGATGCGGCGCCCGCCGCGGTGATCGGCAGGCGCCACCGTCGTGCCCTCGGACTCCGGGAGCCGACTCAGCTCATCCACAGCCCGCCGGTCACGTTGATGGCCTGACCGGTCATGTAGTCCGCCTCGTCGGAGGCGAGGAATGCAACCACCCGTGCGATGTCGTCGGGCAGGCCGAGGCGCCCGAGCGGGATGTGGGATTGGCGCTCCCTGGCGGTGGGAATGCCCTGGCGCCGCGACTGCGCGTCCGCCTGCTCGCGCAACGCCGTCTCGACGATGGTGCCGGGACAGACGGCGTTGACGTTGATGCGGTGCGGCGCCAGCTCCATCGCCAGCGACTGGGTCAGTCCGATGACCGCGAATTTCGACGCGCAGTAGGCACCGTAATGCGGCTTGCCGATCTTGCCGAACCAGGACGCGGTGTTGATGATCCGCCCGCGGCCCCGGTCGACCATGTGCGGCACCACCGCCTTGCAGCAGTGGAACACCCCGTCGAGGTTGACGCGGAACAGCGCGCGCCAGTCCTCCAGCGCGGTGTCGGCGACCGTGCTGACATGGATGACGCCGGCGTTGTTGATCAGGATGTCGATGTGCCCGTGGGTGTCACGGAAGCGCTGCACCGTCGCCGCGACCTGACCATAGTCGCCGACATCGCCCACGAACACAGCCGCGCGCCCGCCGGCCTTTGTCACCAGCTCCGCCGTCTCCCGCGCCTGCGCCTCGTTGATGTCCAGCAATCCGATGTCGCAGCCTTCCTCGGCAAGGCGGGTGGCGATGCGCCGGCCGATGCCGGTCGCGCCGCCGGTCAGCAGAACGGTCTTTCCGACGAGATTGTACATGATGCTTCCTGCTCGCTCAGTGTGAGTGCGCCGGCGTGCCGGCACGGCGCCCGGCCGCTGCGCGGTCGCTGCCTCCTGGCTCCGCAAGTGCGGCGTTGCGTCCGGCGATCCGGCCCGAGGTGAGCGCCCAGCCGAGATGATGGCCGTGCCCTTCGAGGATCAGGCCGCCCTGGCCGGTCGATCCCGCTGCGTACAATCCCGCGATCGGCCGGCCGTCCTGGCCGAGCACGCGCAGATCGGTATCGACCCTGAGCCCGCCGTCGGCCATGACGATCCAGCTCTTGGCGGGACCAAGCGCACAGAACGGCGGCGTGACAAGCGGCGCCAGTCCGTCCGGCCGTGTCCGGTTGCTCTCCTCGATGGTCGCCGCCAGCGTGGCGGCGGGCACGCCGATCTTTGCCGCCAGACCCTCGATGGTATTCGACTCGGCAAAGATATCGCGACGATTGCGGCGATAGTCCGGCAGGTACGCGTAGGCCAGGCCGGGTGCCGTCGAGACGAAATATGGCCAGGCGCGGAATTTCCCGGCCACCGCGCGATCGAAAATGATGTGGGCGATGCCATCGGGCTGCCGCGGGATCGCGAGCTGCGGGCGATCGCGTTCGTCCACGAACCGCCGCCCTTCCTGGTTCACCAGGATGGCGCCTTCCGCGAACAGCTTGTGCGAAGGCGCAAGATGAGTGGTCACGAACATCATCAGGAACGGCCGCAGAAGGAATGACGGCGCATGCGCGAGTGCAAGGCTCACCAGCCGCGCATAGGCCCGCGTGGGCGGGATGCGGGCGATGAAGTTGCTCCTGCGGGGCGGAAGGAAACGGATCTCGGGCCCGTAGATCACGTCGCCGTTGACGATTTCGGCGCCGAGCGCGAGCGCAAGGCGCTGGCCGTCGCCGGTGCTGGCGTCGTTGACCCCTTCGATCTGCGCGATATCCGGCGCGAGATAGCGTTGCTTGAACTCACGTCCGGAGCTGTAGTCGCCGCTGGCCAGGACGACGGCGCGGCGCGCGCCGATCCACACCGTCCCGCCGCCTTCCAGCGTCGTCTCGACACCGGCGACGCGGCCACCCTCCGTCACCAGCCGCGTGGCGCGCGCGCCGAGCATGAAGCGGACGCCTGCACGTTCGGCCGCACGCGACAACTGATAGAGATAGGCGCGCGAATTCGGCAGCACATTGTGCATGCGCGGGACGCGATGCGGCGGCTCCGGCATCGGGCCGAAGAACACCAGCCCGAGCGATTCGAGCCAATTGATGGTTTCGGGCACATGCTCGGTGAACAGGCGCCGCAGTTCGAGATTGTCGCGCGCCGCCAGGGGGCCGGCGAACAGCGCCATATCCTCGGCGTGCTGTTGCGGCGTGTCGGTGATCCCGGCCAGGCGCTGCAGCCGCGTGCCGCTCGCCGAGATCGAGCCGACGGAGCGGGCGGTGGTGCCGCCGAGCTCCGTCCGCTTCTCCAGCAGCAGCACCTTGCTGCCCTCGCGGGCCGCCGTCAGTGCCGCGGCGAGGCCGCCGCCGCCGCCGCCGACGACCACGACGTCCACCGTCTCCGCCGCCTGACTTCCGCTCGTCATGGCCGCCTCCTCACTGTGCCGTCATGCCGCCGTCGATGGTGAGCATGGCGCCGGTCATGAAGGAGGACTCGTCCGATGCGAGGAACAGCATGCCGGCGGCAATCTCCTCCGGGCGGCCCAGGCGGTTCATTGCCTGGCGGGCTTCCAGCTGCCGGCGCAGGTCGGCGGCGTGGCCGGACCTGGCAAGGATCTCCGAAAAATAGGGCGAATCGATCGTGCCCGGCGCCACGCAGTTGATGCGGATGCCGTCGCTGACATGATCGAGCGCCATTGCACGGGTCAGCGCGGCGACCGCGCCTTTCGAGGCGCAGTAGGCGGCGCGGTCGCGAATACCGACGCTTGCGACCACGGACGCGGTATTGACGATCACGCCGCCGCCCTGGTCGCGCATCACCGGGATCACATGCTTGCAGCCGTAGAAGACGCCGTTGACGTTGACGGCCATCAGGCGGTCCCAGTCGTCCTCGCTGGTCTCGACCACCGAGCCGGCAATGCCGTATCCGGCGTTGTTCACCAGCACGTCGATGCGGCCGAACCGCTGCAGCGTTGCCGCGATCATCGCCTGGACACTGCGGCTCGATGCGACATCGACCTGCAGCGACCAGGCGCCGTTGCCGGCCTCCGCCGCCACGCGCTCCGCCGCGTCGCTTGCCTTGTCGGCGATCACCACCCTGGCGCCTTCGCCGGCGAACAGCAGGCAGGCGGCGCGCCCAATGCCGGAGCCGCCGCCGGTGATGATGCAGATCTTGTCGCCGAGTCGCATGTTGCCTCCCGCTGACTGCCGGGTCGCGCGGCGAAGTTGGTGGAGTATGGCAACCCGCACAGCCGTGCTGCCTGGCGCCGCCCGCGCGGGTCTCCGCCGCCGTCCTGACTTACCTGCAAATCAGTCTGTCGCGGATTTCGGGAATGTTCAACAGGAAATCCGCGCGTGGCGGCGGGCATGGAAAAGCGGGGCCGCGTCTTTTTTGCGCTTGACCGGTGTCGTTCCGCCGCATAGCCTGACTTGCACGTAAGGAGGCGTGCGGGCGCCACCGACGGTTGGGCTGTACTCTTGCGCAGGATTATCTGGCTTCCCGGAAGTCGGGGTTCCTGCAACTCCAGGCAGCGCGGCAGGTAAAGGGGTCGTCGCCAGCCGACGGCCGAATTGCGTCAAAATATAAGCCGGCGGGGGATCGGCGCTGAATGCACGAATTGCTTGAATTCGCCGTCCGAGGTGTCTTCCTGGGGATCATTTACGGGCTCGTGGCGCTGCCGATCAGCCTGCTGTTCCTGACAACCGATTCGGTCGACCTTTCGGTCGGTGCCTACGCCGTACTTGCCGGTGCGGTGACGATCATGGTCGGTGGCCCCCTCGGCATGGCACTCGGCGTCGCCACCGCGATCCTCGCCTCCGGCATCGTCGCCACCCTGTCCCTGCGCCTGAACCGGCCGGGACAGCAGGACCCGGTCACGGTCGTACTGGCCACCTTCGGCGCCGCCACCTTCCTCGAATCGTTCATCCTGACCTGGTACGGCAAGGATCCGATGGTCCGGCAGCCGTTCCAGGGATTCTGGGACATCGCCGGGGTCCGCATCAGCCCGCAATCGGCCGTCAATCTGGCGGTCGGGCTCGGCATCCTCGCAGCCCTGTCGGCGGCGCTGTACCGGACGCCATTCGGCCGCGCCATGCGCGCCTGCGCGATCAACCCGATCGGCGCCACGCTGGCCGGCATCCCGGCCCGCGGCATCTGGTTCGCGACTTACGTGATCGGCGGCGCCATGGCGGGAATTGCCGGCGTGCTGATCCTCAACACCACCGGCATGGACTACAGTTCCGGCCTGAGCCTGACCATCGCGGCGTTCGGTGCCTCGATCCTGTTCGGTCTGAAGAATCCGGCCAGAGCGTTCTCCGGCGGCCTCGCCATGGGCGTCGTGCAGGCCTTGAGCGCAGGATACCTGCCCGGCGCGTGGGCTACGGCCATGCCCCTGGCGTTCACCTTCATCGTGCTCTCCAGCGGACGCATGACGCGCATCGCCGCTGGGGGCAGGGCATGATGCCCGGCTGGGTCCGCCGCCAGGCATCCACGCTGCTGATGGCCGTGCTCGCCGCGGCGCTTGCGCCCGCCATCCTGGGCAATCCTGTCTGGCTGGACAACGCGATCCTGATCGCGATCTTCGCGATGCTCGCGCTGTCGGTCGGCATGAGCTACGGCCATGCCGGCATTCTGTCGGTGGCGACCGGCGCGTTCGCCGCGCTTGGCGCCTTTGCCACCAGCATCGCGACGACCCGGTACAATGCCTCGCCCTATCTCGGGCTCGTCATTGCGCTGGTGCTGCCGATGCTGCTGGCCTATCCCCTGGCGCGCGTGGTCACGCGCCTGTCTCCGCTGCCGCTGTCGATCGCGACGCTGGTCCTCGGCTCCATCGTCGAGATCGTCATCCGCGAGGGCGGCGATTTCACCGGCGGCTATATCGGCATCTCCGGCATTCCGCCGATCCCGCTCGCGCCCACGCCGGGGGCGATGTACGCGCTTGCATGGACGACGGTGGTCATCGGCCTGTTCCTCTATTGCAATCTCCGCCATTCGGCGTTCGGGCGGGCGGTCGCCACGGCGCGGCAGGATGCGCTGCGCGCCGCCGCCGACGGCGTCAACGTCTCCCGCTCGCTGGCCGCTTTCTTCGCGCTGTCCGCCGCCTATGCCGGCGCCGGAGGCTGGCTGTACGCACACAACCTGTCGTATGTCGGCCCGGATTCGCTGAATTCGACGACATCGATCACGGTGTTGCTGATGGCGATCGTCGGCGGCGTGAGCGAGCCGCTCGGGCCGGTGATCGGGGCGGCGCTGCTGCTGATCATCGTCAACTACCTGCCGGCGGCCGAGTCGCAGGGCATGGTGTACGGCGCCGCCCTCATCCTCATCCTGCTGGGTGCGCCGCGCGGCATTCTCGGCACCGACTGGCGGCGGCTGGCCCGTGGCCGGAGCGCATCCGGACCCGGCACAGCCGCCGCACGCGAGCGCCCGTCCGCCGAGACCGCGCATGTCGGCGAGGCGAAATGAGCATCAACGTTCAGGACGTGTCGGTGCGCTTCTTCGGCGTGGTGGCGTTGAGCGGCGTGTCGCTGGCACTCGCCGCCAGCGAGATCGTTGCGGTGGTCGGGCCGAACGGCTCGGGCAAAAGCACACTGTTCAATTCGATCTCCGGCATGGTGCAGCTCGCGGGCGGGCGGATCACGGTCGAGGGCCGCGACATCCGCGGCGTGCCGCCGTACGGGCGCGTCCGCCTCGGCATCGCGCGGACCTTCCAGACGCCGCGTTTCGACATGCGCGAGAGCGTCGAACGCGCAGTCCTTTGCGGATTCTATCCGGTCGCGCGCACCGGGATGGTCGGCGCGATGCTGCGCCTGCCGCGGGCGGCGCGGGAAGAGGGCGAACTGCTGGAGAGCTGCCACGACATCCTGCGCGACCTGCGGCTGTTCGAGCTGCGGAACGTGCCGCTGGGCGAGCTGTCGATGGGCCAGGTCCGCATGGTCGAGGTTGCGCGTGCGATCGCCAACAAGCCGAAATACCTGCTGCTGGACGAACCGGCGGCCGGCCTGACGCGGCGCGAGCAGAAGATCCTCGCCGACGAAATCCGCCGCCTGGCCGCGGCCGGCGTCGGCGTCCTGCTGGTGGAGCACAATTTCGGGCTGGTCCGCGATCTTTCGCAACGGGTGCTGGTGCTCGACCGGGGCAGCGTGATGATGGAAGGCGCGCCGCAGGAGGTGCAGGCTGACGAGAGCTTCGTCAGTCTTTATCTCGGGTCCAGCGGCAAGGCGGCACGGGGGACGGCGGCATGATGCTGCCGGCGCCCGGTGCGGCGAGCGACGGCACCGCGCTTGCCTGCGACGCGGTCTGCGCCTTCTATGGCCGGATTCAGGTGATCTTCGACCTGTCGCTGCGCCTCGGCAACGGCAAGCTCCTGGTCGTGCTGGGGCCGAACGGAGCCGGCAAGAGCAGCCTGCTGGGCGCGATCGGCGGGACCGTGCGCGGCACGGGGACGATACGCTTCGGCGGACGCGAACTGGCGCACGTGCCGGCACACCGGCGGGCGCAGGCGGGGCTGTCCTATGTCCCTGAGGGACGGCGGAACCTGTTTCCGTCAATGACGGTGCAGGAGCACCTGGAACTCGGACTGCAGCTCACCGCCGTCGGCGAGCGGCCCGCGGTGCTCGATTTCACGCTCGATCTGTTCCCGATCCTGCGCCAGCGCATGACGGCTGCCGCCGGCATGCTGAGCGGTGGTGAGCAGCAGATGCTGGCGATCGCGCTCGCGCTCGGCCGCCGTCCCGCGGTCCTGATCCTCGATGAGCCGTCGCAAGGGCTGGCGCCGTCCGTGTTCGACGTGCTGGAGCGCGCCTTCGCCGTGCTGCAGCAGAACGGCATCGCCATCCTGCTCGCCGAACAGAACCTTGCCTTCGCGGCGCGGGTCGCTGACAGCTATGTCGTGCTGTCGCATGGTCACGTCGTCAGCTCCGGCAACCGGGAGGGCCTGTCCCGGCAGGACGAGATTTTCGCGGCCTATCTCGGAGGCGACGACAATTGAGCCGCCCGGTCGGACCGTCAACAGAAACGGAGGGATGGAGGATGACTGCCATAACAGCGAAGGCGAAGGCTCTGGCGATTGCCGCGGCCATCGTGGTGCTGGGGGTTTCGGCGGTGCGTGTCAGCGACGCCCGCGCCGGCGACCCGGTGAAGGTGGGGGTTCTGCTGAGCCTGAGCGGCGCGACCGCGCCGTTCGGCATTCCCGAGCGCGACGTGGTGAAGATTCTGGCGGAGAAGTACAACGCGGCCGGCGGCATCAACGGTCACAAGCTCGACCTCATCTATTTCGACGACCAGAGCAATCCGACGGAGGCGGCGCGCGGCGCGGTCAAGCTGATCCGCGAGGACCACGTCCAGGTCATCATCGGCGCCGCCACCGGCAGCGGCACGCTGGCGATGATGCCGATCCTGGCGCAGGCGAAGATCCCGGCCCTGGCGCCGGTTTCCACCCAGTCGGTGACGTCGCACGAACACCCGTTCTATCCGTGGGTGTTCCGCACCTCGACCGCGAGCGCCATCACCATCCAGGCGCTGGTGCAGAAGGCGATCTTCAAGCGCGGCCGGAAGCGTGTCGCGATCATGTACCAGGAGGACGCGTACGGGAAGGACGAGTCCGAAATTGCCCAGAAGCTGATCAAGGAGCATGGCGGCATCGACGTCGTCGCGGTTGCCAGTGCCCCGATCACCGCCATCGACCTGTCCGCCGCGGCCACGCGCATCCGCAACACGGACCCGGACATCGTGCTGCTGCTGACCTCGGCGCCCAGCCTGGGTGGTGCGTTCGCGCGGGCGGCGCAGCAGGCGAACCTGAAGGCGCCGATCATCGGCTCGCTCAGCCTCAACCAGCGGCCGTTCGTCGATGCCGCCGGGCCGGCGGGCGAAGGCATCATGAGCGTGTCGCTCGGCAACTGGGACCAGCCGTCGAAGAAGCAGGCCGAACTCGGCGACCTGCTGCGTGCGCACGGCAAGCAGCCGGCGGGCTACGCGGAGCTGATCGGCAGCACCACCATCATTGCCCTGGCCGAGGCGCTGCGCCACATCGACGGTCCGGTCACCGGCCAGAAGATCCGGGACGCGCTTGAGAACATCTGCGGTTTCACCGGTACCTATGTCGATGGACCGCTCTGCTATTCCAAGGAGCAGCACGACGCCTTCGGGCCGGACACGGTGAACGTCGTGAAGATCCACGACGGGAAATGGGAAAACACCAACTTCTGAGCCAGGGCGGCGGGCGCGGAGTGTTTCGGCAATGGCGAGGTAGGCATCGGGATGTTGCTTAACGGCATGAAAATCGTCAGCTTCTGTCACTTCCTGCAGGGGCCGGCGGCGATGCAGTATCTTGCGGACATGGGCGCCGCCCTGGTGAAGATCGAGCCGCCGCAGGGCGCCTTCGAGCGGGACTGGTCGGGGGCCGACCGCGCCAAGGTCGGCGGGGTGAGCGCCCTCTATCTGTGCGCCAACCGCGACGCGCGCAGCCTCGCGCTCGACCTCAAGCATCCTGAAGCGAAGGACGTGGTGTTCCGACTGCTGGAGCACAGCCACGTGCTTGCCGAGAACTATCGCCCCGGAGCGATGGAGCGGCTCGGCCTGGGCTACGAGGCTGTCCGCGCGAGGAAGCCGGACATCATCTATGCGTCGGCGTCGGGTTATGGGGCCGCGGGGCCGTACAGCGGGCGTCCGGGGCAGGATCTGGTGATCCAGGCCATGTCCGGTCTCGCCTGGTCCAGCGGCCCGGCCGGATCGCCGGTGCCGGCCGGCTCCGCCGTCACCGACCAGCACGGGGCTGCGCTGCTGGCGCTCGGCATCGTCGGTGCCTATGCCAGGTGGCTGAGCACCGGCGCGGGCACCCGCGTCGAGTCGACGCTGCTGGGGGCAGGCGTGGATCTGCAGACGGAAGCACTGGTGACGTATTTTGCCGCCGGCAGCCATGCCGACGTCGAACGCGATCCGCGCCTCGCCACCTGGTTTCACGAGGCGCCCTATGGGGTCTATCGGATTGCCGACGGCCACGTGGCGCTGTCGCTGAACCCGCCCGCGCGGCTGGCCGACGCGCTCGGGAGCGAGGCGTTGCGCGCGTTCGTCGGGTGCAACGCCTATGCCGAGCGCGACGCCATCGCCGCCGCCGTGGCCGCGGAACTGCAAAGTCGGCCGTTCGTCGAACTCGCCGCCGCGTTCGATGCCGCCGGGGTTTGGTACGCCCGTGTGGACGACTACGATGCCGTCGTGCGCAATCCGCAGATCGCCCACAACGAGACCTTCCGCGACGTGGAGATCAACGGCGCGCACGTCAAGGTGCTGCGGCATCCGGTGCGGTACGACGGCAGGACGCCGGGCGACGGCCGCTACGCGCTCGCAGCCGGCGCCGACACCCGCGAGGTGCTGGGCGAGGCCGGCTTCTCGGATGCAGAAATCGCGGAACTGCTGCGCGACCGGATTGCCTTCGCGGCCGATTGACGATGGCGTCCGGGGCAGCCAGGACAGCGGAAGATCGGAACGACGCATGCAAGGATCGGAGACGAAGGCAATGTCGAAATTTCACCTGCAACCTGGCCTGGAGGTCACGTTCTCGAAGACCGTCGGCGAGACCGACATCTATCTGTTTGCCGGGATCACAGGCGACCTCTCCAGCAACCACGTGAACGAAGCGGTGATGAGTCGCTCCAAATACGGGCGGCGCATCGCCCACGGGGCGCTGATGATCGGGTTCATGTCAACGGCCTCCACCAGGATGATCGAGACGCATTGCAGTAACGTCGTGGGAGAGACGCCGGTGTCGCTCGGCTACGACCGCGTCCGTTTCCTTGCGGCCGTCTACATCGGCGACACGATCACCGTCCGTTACCGGATCAAGGAAGTCGATCCGGAACGGCGCCGCTCGACCTCCGAAATCACAGTCGTCAACCAGCGCAATGAACCGGTCGCCGTCGGCCAGCACATCATGAAGTGGGTTCCGGACGAAGCATGAGCCGCGACATGCGGCTGTATCCGAAAGCGGCGGTGCACGGGACGAGGAGCGGCGTGACATGGCGACGGTGATCGACGCGGGCGCGGCCGCACGGCTGATCCGCGACGGCGACTGCGTGTTCTTCGGCGGGTCTGGCGGTGGACATGCGGTCCCGGAAGCGGTCATCGAGGCATTGCGCGACCGCTACCGGCAAACCGCGTCGCCCACCGGCATCACGGCGGCGAGCGTGGTCTCGATCGGCGACTGGGAGACCACGGGGTTCAATCATCTGGCGCTGCCCGGCCTGCTCAGGCGCGTGGTCACCGCCGGCTTCAACAACTGCCCGAAGATTGCGGCGCTGGCCATCGACGACCAGATCGAGGCCTACACGCTGCCCCAAGGCGTGCTGTCGCAGCTGACGCGCGACATGGCAGCCGGCAGGCCCGGTCTGGTGACGCGGACGGGACTCCACACCTTCATCGACCCGCGCCACGGCGGCGGCAAGCAGAGCCCGCGGACGACGGAGGACCTGGTCGAACTCGTCACCATCAGGGGCGAGGAATACCTGCTGTTCCGCAGCTTCGCCGTGAACGTCGCCGTCATCCGCGGTACGACCGCCGACGAGGACGGCAATGTTTCGATGGAGGAGGAGGCCTTTGTCGGCGAGAACTTCTCGATCGCCGCAGCGGCGCGCCACAACGGCGGCATCGTCATCGCCCAGGTGAAGCGCCTCGCCGCCGCCGGCACGCTCGCCGGTAGGGACGTGAGGGTGCCGAAGGCGCTGGTCGATTACATCGTCGTCGCGCCCGACCAGTTGCAGACTTACGGCACCGCGTACAGCCCCGCCTATGCCGGCAGGTTGCGCGTGCCCGACCGCGACATCCGGCCGATCCCGTTCGACGTGCGCAAGGTGATGGCGCGGCGCGGCGCCATGGAGCTGTTCCCCGGCGCGGTCGTCAATCTCGGCTTTGGCGTTTCCAACGGCATCTCGGCGGTCGCGGCGGAGGAAGGCTTCTACCGCGACCTCACGCTCACCGTCGAGCAGGGTGTGATCGGCGGCATTCCGGCCGTCGGCAAGGATGCCGGTGCCGGCGTCAACTTCGACATGCTGGCGGCGCAGCCAGATCAGTTCGACTTCTACGACGGCGGCGGTCTGGACATCGCCTTTCTGTCCTTCGCCGAGGTGGACGCGGACGGCAACGTCAATGTCAGCCGCTATCACCGCTCGATCAACGGACCCGGCGGCTTCATCAACATCAGCCAGGGCGCGCGGCGCGTCGTCTTTTCCGGCACCCTGACGACGGGCGGGCTCGACGCGGCGCCGGACGGCCGCGGCGCGCTGACCATC
>JAJZVE010000074.1 GCA_021845835.1 Pseudomonadota bacterium
AGCCTGCATCTCGTGTTCGCGACCGCGCAGGGCAATGTGCGGCGCAACCGGCTGTCGGATTTCCGCAACGTGCGTGCCGCCGGCCTGATCGCGATGAAGCTGGAGGAGGACGACCGGCTGATCGGCGTCGCCACCTGCCGCGAAGGCGACGACGTGCTGCTGGCCACGCGCCAGGGCCGCTGCATCCGCTTCCAGGCCAACGAGGACAATCTGCGCGTGTTCGAGGGGCGCGACAGCCGTGGCGTGCGCGGCATCCGCCTCGGCAACGGCAAGACACCGGACGGGGTCATCAGCCTTTCGATCCTGCGCCATGTCGAGGTGACGACCGAGGAGCGCGCGGCTTATCTGCGCGCCGCCGCCGCCCGCCGCCGCAACGGCGAGGACGAGGTGCCCGAATCCGTCACCGAGCCGGCGGCGGAAGCCGAGGAGCCGGTGGTCGAAGTGACGCTTTCGCCCGAGCGTTTCGCCGAGCTGGAAGCGGCGGAGGAATTCCTGCTCACCGTTACCGACGGCGGCTTCGGCAAGCGCTGCTCGGCCTACGAGTACCGCGTCTCCGGCCGCGGCGGGCAGGGGATCGCGAATATCACGCTTACCCCGCGCACCGGACGGTCGGTCGCCGGCACCTTCCCGGTGCGGCCGGGCGACGGCGCGATGCTGGTGACCGATGCCGGCCGGCTGATCCGCCTGCCGGCCGACCAGGTGCGGCTGACCGGGCGCACCGCAATGGGTGTCACGCTGTTCCGTCTCGATGCCGGCGAGCGCGTGACCAGCGTGTTCCCCGTCGTCGAGGCGGTGGAGGAGACGGACGAGGAGTCGCCGGATGTCTGATATGGGGCCGCGTGGCAGTTTCCGGGTCGGCCTTTATCCCGGCACATTCGATCCGATCACCAACGGACACGTGGACATCATCAGCCGCGCCGCGCGCATGTTCAGCCGGCTGGTGGTGGGCGTGGCGATCAACGCCGGCAAGGGGCCGCTGTTCCCGATCGCCGAGCGGATCGAGCTGGTGCAGGCCGAGGTGGCGTTGATCGCGGCGCGCACCGGCACCGAGGTGGAAGTATGCGCCTTCGACAACCTGCTGATCCATTTCGCGCACGAGGTCGGTGCCAGCGTGATCGTGCGCGGGCTGCGCGCGGTGTCGGATTTCGACTACGAGTTCCAGATGGCGGGGATGAACTACCGGCTCGATTCCAACGTCGAGACGGTGTTCCTGATGGCGAGCGAGCGGCACCAGTTCATATCCTCGCGGTTCGTGAAAGAGATTGCGCAGCTTGGCGGCGACATTGCGACCTTCGTGCCGCCGTTGACGCATGCGCGCACGCTGGCGCGGGTCGGCGCGCGCGACTGAGGGTCCATCATCTGCGGGGAGACGAAACAGATGCGTCGTCGCGCGTTGCTTGCCTGCCTGAGTACCTTGTCCGCCATTCCTATGATCGGAGTTTCCATGAGCGATGCCGCCAGCCTGGACCCTGAGAACACGCTGTACATGGACATCAAGGGCGGGCGGGTGGTGATCCAGTTGCTGCCCGACATCGCGCCGAAGATGGTGGCGCGGGTGAAGGAGCTGACGCGCAAGGGGTTCTACGACGGCACGCCGTTCCATCGCGTGATCGAGGGCTTCATGGCGCAGGGCGGCGACCCGAGCGGGACCGGCACCGGCGGCAGCGACCTGGGGTCGGTGCCGGCGGAATTCACCAACAAGCGGCGCTTCCTGCGCGGCGCGGTCGGGGCGGCGCGCACGTCCGACCCGAACAGCGCCAACAGCCAGTTCTTCATCATGTTCGCGCCGGCGCCGAACCTGGACGGCCAGTACACGATTTTCGGCCAGGTCGTGTCCGGGATGCAGTATGTGGACGAGATCAGGCGTGGCGACGGCGCGAACGGGATCGTGCAGAATCCCGACCGGATCATCCACATGCGCGTTGCCGCCGACGTGAAGTAGCCCCCGCTCTTGACGCCACCGCCCGCCCTGGCGTTCAAGGCGGGCGTGGGAGCCCGTAGCTCAGCCGGTAGAGCACGAGACTTTTAATCTTGGGGCCGTGGGTTCGAGTCCCACCGGGCTCACCAGGCGATTCCCGGACATCCCGGAAGTCCCCGCCTGCTTGCCGGCGTCCAGGGCGGCGGGACGCGCCGCGAACCCGCGCTCAGGCTTCGCACGGTCCCGATCCGTCACGTGCATCTTGCCAGGCTGGCGCGAGCCGCGTTGCGGTGCCGCCCGCCTGCGCCTCGTATTCCGCCGCCAGCGCCATCAGCGCGCTGGAGGTCCGCTCGTCAAGCACTTCGTCCGCCAGCCGTCTGCAGCGCGCTGCCTTTCGCTGCAAGACCTCCCGATTCATCGTACGCAAACTCCTCGCCATCGACCGTGAGGCCCCGCAAACTGACGGTGTGCCATAGCGCATGCGGCATCGCTGGGTTTGATCTACGTCAAGCAGCCCTGCTAACCAGTAAACGTGGCGCCTCACGTGTTCGAGAGCCGATCGAGGCATCGTTCTCCGCACCGGACCGAACCACAGGCTTGAACCGGCGGGACGTTTCGAGGCATTAACCGTCGCGGGAGCGATCATGGAAGCCTCTGCCCTGCCGACCCCCCGGCCGCTGTTGTCCGCCGCGCCGGCGCAGCTCGGACGGCAGGTCGCCGTCGCGTCAGTGTTCATGATCGCGCTGCGGTTCGCGTCCCGGGGCATCGGCTTCGTCAGCACCCTGATCCTGGTGCGCCTGCTGCAGCCCGCCGATTTCGGCCTGGTGGGACTGGCGAGCGCGGTCATCTCCGTGTTCGAGACGCTGACCGAGATGTCGATGCAGGCGGCCCTGATCCGGCTGCCGGTCATGGACCGGCGCCACATGGATACGGCGTGGACGATCGGCATCCTGCGCGGCGGGCTGATCGGCGTGCTGCTCGCCGCAAGCGCGGGTTTGGCGGCGGACTGGATGCACGACCGGCGCGTGCTGCCGATCCTGCTGGTCATGGCCGTCGCCGCCGTGCTTCAGGGCTTCGAGAATATCGGCCTGGCGCAGTTCCGTCGCGACATCCGGTTCCAGAAGATCTTCCAGTACAGCCTCGCTGCCAAAGCGGCTTCATTCTGCGTCACGGTCACCTGTGCCTGGCTGCTGCACAGCTATTGGGCGCTGGTTGCCGGCATCGTCACCGCGCGCCTGTTCGCGGTCGCCTATGGCTACGTCATCCATCCCTACCGCCCCCGGCTGTCGCTGGCCGCCTTCGCGGAGCTGTTTCATTTCTCGAAGTGGCTGCTCGCCAACAACCTGATCGCGGCGATCGAGAGCTACACCGCGACCTTGCTGTTCAGCCGCATCGGCGGCCCCGCGGCGGTCGGCGTGTACCAGGTGTCCTGGCAGGTCGGCAGCCTGCCGGTCGGCGAAATCGCCGCCCCCGTCCGACAGCCGCTTTATTCGGGATTCGCCCGGCTGCTCGACGACATGCCCGGGCTGCGGCAGCACTTCGTGGACAGCCTGGCGCTGGTCCTGATGCTGGTCTGTCCGCTGTCGGTCGGCCTCGGGCTGACCGCCGACCTGGTCTGGCCGGTCATGCTCGGTCCGCAATGGCAGAGCGCGATGGAGCTGATCCGCCTGTGTGCCTTCTACGCGCTGTTCGATGCCGTCGGCCATGCCACGCACGGCGTCTATGTCGTGCTGAACCGCCAGCGGCTGCTGCTGGCCACCTATGCGCCGATCGTCGCGCTGCGGTTCGGCGTCGCCATCATCGTCGGGCTGGACCGGGGCATCATTGCTGCGGTGTGGACGCTGACCATCACCGCGGCGCTAAGCGCGGTGGTCTGGACGGCGGGCGTCCTGCCGTTGCTCGGGCTGCGGCTGGCCGATCTGCTGCGGCCGATCTGGCGGACCGTTGCCAGCAGCGCGGCGATGTCCGGTGTGCTGCTGGCATGCCTGCCGCTTGCGGCCGGCGGTGCCGCTCTTTCGGTCGTCGCGTGGCGGCTGGCGTCCGCGGTCGGCGTCGGCGCGGTCGCGTGTCTTGCCACGCAGGCCCTGCTGTGGCGGCTGAGCGGCCTGCCCGACGGGCCGGAGCGTCAGGCCATCCGCTTCGTGCGCGATCTGTCGCGGCGGCTGTCCCGCCGCGCACCGGCAGGCCCGGGCAATGACCTGCGGTGACCGACGGCGGCGCCTTCGCCCGCCTGCTCGGCCCGGCCAGCCTGCTGCGTTACGCCTGGTGGCGACTGCGCGGGCGGCGCGCGACGGTGCACCTGCGGCTGCGCAACGGGCCGCGCCTGCTGCTCCGGCCGCGCAGTGCCGGCAACAACGACTACGGGGTCGCCTACGAGATTTTCGTCCATCGCTATTACGCCTGTCCGCGTCCGCTGCCGGCCGGGTCGGTTCGGCTGGTCGTGGACCTTGGCGCCAACGTGGGATTTTCCTGCCTGCATTGGCTCACGCATTATCCGCACGCGAACATCGTGGCACTGGAGCCGCATCCCGGCCACTTCGCGCAGTGCCGCGCCAACATCGCTGCCAACGGCTGGCTGCCGCGCGTGGAGCTGACGCGCGCCGCGGCCGGCGTCGCGGCGCAGCGGATCATCCTGAGCGATGCCGGCGCCGCGTCCGCCGTGCGGTCCGGCGATGCCGCCGGCATCGCCGCCCCGATGCTGGACGTGTACGCCATGCTGTCCGGCCGCCCGGTCGATATCCTGAAGCTGGACATCGAGGGCAGCGAATACCCGATTCTTGCCGATCCGCGATTCAACCTGCTGCGTCCGCGCTGCGTGGTGATGGAGTGGCACGGCGGCGGCGCCGGGCGGCAGTGGTGCCTTGCCAGGTTCGCGGCGCTCCACTACGAAACGACGGAACTGTTTGATCATGAGTCCCACGGCATGCTCTGGGCATTCCGGCGCGCGGACGACGGAGCCAGTCGGCAGCGATGTTCTACAGATGGCGGCGCAGGCTGAAGACGCAGCGGTTCGACCGTCGGATCGCCGCGATCATGGACACGCCGCCGCTGCGCATTGCGGATGCCGGGTGGTCCGTCGTCAGCATGGTCAGGAACTGCGACGTCGCCATGTACCTGCTCTGCCTCAAGGCGTTCTATGGCCATCTGGGCGGGGGTCATGTCATTGGCATCATCGACCGCGACATGCCGCAGGCGTCGCGCGATCTGCTGCGCCGTCACGTCGAGGGCATCGAACTGGTGATCCGCGAGGACATCGACGTGGGCGTCTGCCAGCGCGGCGGCACCTGGGAACGTCTGGTATTCCTGCTCGACCGTGCGCAGAGCGAATACGTGATCCAGATGGACTCCGACGTCCTCGCCGTCGGCCCCGATGTTCACGAGGTCCGGGACTGCATCGCCCGCAATGTCGCGTTCACCATGTCGGATGGTGACCGGCTGCTCGGCATGCGCGAAGCCGCCATGCGGGCGCAGGCGGATCCGGACGACGGCCATGTCGGCGTGGCCGTCGAACAGCGTTTCGACCGCTATCCCGATTGCGACCGCCTGCGCTACGTCCGCGGCTCATCGGGCCTTGCCGGCTTCGCCCGCGGCGGTTTTCCGCGATCGCGGATCGAAGAATTCCATCGCATCATGGCGGGCCAACTGCCGACGCGCTGGCACGAGTGGGGATCGGAACAGTGCGGCTCCAACTTCGCGGTCGCCAACTCGCCGGACGCGGTCGTGCTGCCGTTTCCAGCCTACAGCAGCTTCGGACCCGGCTGCACGCGCGCGGAATGCAAGTGCTTCCACTTCATCGGGGCATTCCGCTTCGACGATGGCTATTTCGCCGCACGCGGCCGGGAGGTCGTTCAGCGCATGCTGCGCCCGCCGCAGGTGCGGTCGCCGTGACGGCCGTTCCGCCGCCGCTGCGCATCCTCTACAGCCACCGCATCCAGTCGCGCGACGGCCAGAGCGTGCACGTGGAAGAAATGGTCGCGGCGCTGCGGGCGCTCGGCCACGAGGTGACGGTGGTGGGACCGAGCTTCTACGCCGCCAGCAGCTTCGGCGGCGAAAGCCGCACGGTCGCGCTGCTGCGCCGTCTGCTTCCCTGGGTGCTCGCCGAAGTTGCCGAGCTTGCCTACAACCTGCCGGCCTACCGCCGGCTGGCGCGGGCCGCGCGCGCGGTGCAGCCGGACCTGCTGTATGAGCGCTACAACCTGTTCTTCCTGGCCGGGGCCTGGCTGGCGCGGCGGCACCGCCTGCGCTACTTTCTGGAAGTCAACGCGCCGCTCGCCGAGGAGCGTGCCCGGCACGGCGCCTTGCGGCTGCGCCGGACCGCGCGGCTGGCGGAGCGTCATGTCTGGCGCAGCGCCGATTGCGTGCTGGCCGTTACCGCCGTGCTCGGCCGGCGCATCACCGCCGCCGGGGTGGACGCGACGCGCATCCGCGTGGTGCCGAACGGCATCGTTGCGGAACGCTTCGCGCCGGCCCCACCGGACGCGCCGGAGCGCCATCCGCTGACGCTCGGCTTCGTCGGCTTCATGCGCGACTGGCATGGGCTGGACACGGTGATCCGCGGGCTTGCCGGCCACGCCGGCGTGCCGCTCCGTTTCGAGGCGATCGGCGAGGGGCCGGCGCGGCCGGGGCTGCAGGCGCTGGCCGCGTCGCTCGGGGTGACGGAGCGGGTGCGCTTCGCCGGGCTGCTGCCGCACGATTCGATCCCGGCGGCGGTGGCCGGCTTCGACATCGCGCTGCAGCCGCGCGTGGTCGATTATGCCTCGCCGCTGAAGCTGTTCGACTACATGGCCGCCGGCCGCGCCATCGTCGCCCCCGATCAGCCGAACATCCGCGAGGTGCTGGAGCACGAGCGGACCGCGCTGCTGTTCGACCCCGCGCGGCCGGAGGCGATGTGGCAGGCGATCGCACGCCTGGCCGGGGACGCGGCGCTGCGTCGCCGGCTCGGGATCGCCGCGCGCCAGGACTTGCTGCGGCGCGACTTCACCTGGCGCGGCAACGCGGCGCGCGTCGCGGCCTGGGCGAGGGAGAGCGCGGCCCGGCCCGACCGCGGCGGGTGACGGCGATGAAAGTGCGGTTGCCGAGCGGTGCCCGATTCCTGTTTGCGACCCAGCACAACCATCTGCCCGAATCGTACGGCGGCGAGGAGATCAACACCCATGCGCTGTGCCATGCCCTCGGCCGGCAGGGCATCTCGTGCGCGCTGCTGTGCACGCTGCACCGCGCCGGCGGGTTCAGCCTGCGCCGGCGCCTGGCGATGAAGCTGACGCGCCGGGCCTTCACCGTGGATGGCGGCCTGGGCTATCCGGTGATGCGCCGCTGGAATGCCGTCAGGGGCGCGGCGGTTGCCGCCGCCCGGTTCCGGCCGCGGCTCGTCATCGCGCAGGGCGAGGAGTGGCCGCAGCTTGCCCGCGTGTTCCTCGATCTCGGCATCCCGGTGCTCGCCTACGCGCACGCGCTGGACGAGGTGTTCGATGAACCGGAGCTGCTGCGGCGCGGGGATTTCGGCATTGTCGTCAACTCCGCTTTCCTCGCCTCCCGGTTTCCGGCGGAGCGGCGGCCGCGGCCGATCCCGCCGCTGGTCGAGCCGGATCGCTACCGTGTCGCGCCGCAACGGCGGGTGGCGACGTTTCTCAACCCGCAGCTCGGCAAGGGCCTCGATGTCGCGATCCGCCTCGTGGCGGCGCGGCCGGACGTGCCGTTCGAATTCGTCCTGAGCCGCCACGCGCCGCCGGCCGACTGGCGCAAGGTCGGCTTCGATCCCGGCCGGTTTGCCAATCTGACCGTCACCGGACCGTTCCGCGACATGCGGCCGGTGTACCGACGCTCCCGCCTCGTTGTGGTGCCGAGCCGGTGGCTGGAGACCTGGGGGCGCGTGGTCACGGAAGCGCAGCTATCCGGCATCCCGGTGCTCGCGAGCAGCCGCGGCGCGCTGCCGGACACGGTCGGGGCCGGGGGGATCTGCCTCGATCCGGACGATCCGCCGGGCGACTGGGAAGCGGCGTTCGCCGCCCTCTGGGACGATGCGGACACGTACGCGCGCTGCTGTGCCGCGGCCAGCGCGCATGCCGCACGGCGCGACATCGGTCCCGGGGCCGTCCTGGGCGCCTTCCTCGACGTGACCGGCGCCTTGCTGGCGCGTGGCGGCGGGCCGACGGCGCCATGAAGCCATCCGGTTCCGCGGCGGCGCCGACGCCGCGCATCGCGGTCGCCTCGTCGGGGCTTGGCCACGTGCGGCGCGGCATCGAATCCTGGGCGCTCGACCTTGCCGCGGCGCTCGGGCGGGCCGGACAGCAGGTCAGCCTGTTCGGAGGGCGGGCGCAGCCGGGGGTGACGGCGTTGTCCTGCCTGCCCCGCGACGCGACCGCCGCGCGGCGCGTCGCCGGTGCGTTCCGCCATCTCGGCGGCTGGCGCTACGGCCTGGGCGCGCCCTATGAGGTGGAGCAGACCTCGTTCGCCTGGAGCCTGTGGCGCCGCGTCCGTTCGGGATACGATATTCTCCACCTGCAGGATCCGCTCGTGGCCGCCTGGCTCGCCCGTGCGCACCGCCGCGGCCTGTCGCGGCCGCGCGTCATCCTGGCCCACGCCACCGGCGAAAAGCCGGCCTTCCTGCGGCGGTTTGCCAACCTGCAGATGCTGACGCCGCTGCAGGCGGCGGACTGGCAGGTGCATCGGGCGCCCGCGCAGAAGGTCTTCGCCGTGGCCAATTTCGTCGATACGGCGCAGTTCGCGCCCGGCGACCGGGATGCGGCGCGCAGGGAATTCGACCTGCCGCCGGCAACCACGATCTTCCTCTGCTGCGCGGCGATCCGGCGCTTCCACAAAAGGATCGACTGGCTGCTGCAGGAATTCGCGCGGGCGCAACGAGAGCTTGCCGCCCCGGCGCTGCTCGTCGTGGCCGGCGGACGCGAGGAGGAGACGGAGGAGCTGGTGGCGATGGGGCGCGCGCTGCTCGGCGGCGGCGTCCGGTTCCTGGTCGGCGTGCCGCGGGAACGCATGCCGTTGCTGTACCAGGCCGCCGATGTGTTCGTGCTCCCCTCGCTGTGGGAAATGTTCAGCATCGCGCTGCTGGAGGCGATGGCGACGGGCCTGCCGGTGATCTGCCACGACACGCCGGCCTTCCGCTTCGCCGCCGGCCCGGCCGCGCTGTATCGCGATCTCGAACGCCCCGGCACGCTCGCGGCCGGCGTGCTGGAGCTGGCGGCGGCCGGGCCGCGCAGGGCGCTGGCCGCCGCCGCGCGCCGCCATGTCGAGGCGAATTTTTCCGAGCCGGTGGTCGTTGCGCAAATCCTGGCGATGTACCGCTCGGTCCTGGAGAGCCGGTGACGTGACCGCAACGGTGAGCGTCATCATCCCCGCCTACAACGCCGAGGCCTACCTGGCGCGTGCGATCGAGAGCGCGCTGGCGCAGACCCGGCCGGCGCACGAGGTGCTTGTGGTGGACGACGGCTCGCGCGACGCCACCGCCGCGGTCGCTGAGCGCTTCGGCCCCGCGGTCACGGTCCTGCGCAAGCCGAATGGCGGCCCGGCCAGCGCGCGCAACCACGCCGCGCGGCACGCCACCGGCGAATGGCTCGCCTGGCTCGACGCCGATGACTGGTGGTTCCCGCGCAAGCTCGCGGCGCAGCTCGCCTGCGACACTTCGCCGGAAATCGGCCTCATCCACAGCCTGATCGACCAGGAACCCGACGTTGTCCCGGCGCGGCAGGACTTCGCGACGCTGTGGCGGCGCAACTGGATCGGCACGTCCACGGTGCTGATCCGGCGCCGCGCTTTCGTCGCCCTCGGCGGCTTCGAGGAAGCGCCCGCGCTGAGCTCGGTGGAGGACTACAACCTGTGGCTGCGTCTGGCCGCCGCCGGCTGGCGCATCGTGGTCTGCCGGCAGAGGCTGGTCCACTACACCCCCGGCATCGGCATCTCGTCCGATCCGGAGCGGTTCCTGCGTGCGTCGCTGAGCAACGTGGACGATCTGGAACGGCGGCTCGGCCTGCCGGCGCGGCGCGCGCGGCGCAAGCGGGCCGCGGTCCGCGCCGCCTTCGGCCGCCAGGCGCTGTATCAGCGGCGGCTGCAGGCCGCCCGCAGCCTGCTCTGGCAGTCGCTGCGGGAAGCACCGTCGCTGCGTACTGCCTTATGGCTGCTCGCCACGCATGTGCCGCGGCCGTTGCTGGACCTCAAGCGCCATGCCGTCCGGCGGCTGCGCGGACCGTAGGCGGGGGTTCATGCCAGGCTCGATGCGGTGCCGGAGTGCTTCCGGACCGAACTCGGCGGCCGGTTCGCGGCCTGGATAAGGGCGCGCAATTCCGCGGGCGCGCTTTCCGTCCGGTTAAACCCGCTTCATGCGCCCCGCAGCCCCGGTTGCAACCGCCGGGAATTCAGGTATTCCGGCCAGGCACGGAGCGAGCGGCGGGGAATAGGGAAACGTGGCTGCATTAATCGAGATCGCGGGCCTGACCAAGCGCTTCGGCTCCTTCACGGCCGTCAACGGCGTGTCGTTCAGCGTCGCGCGGGGCGAGGTGCTGGGCTTCCTCGGCCCCAACGGGGCGGGCAAGTCGACCACCATGCGCATGCTCGCGGGCTACATGACGCCGACCGCCGGCACAGCGCGCATCTGCGGCCATGACGTGCAGGCCGATCCGGTGGCCGCCCGGCGCAGTCTCGGCTTCCTGCCGGAAGGCGCGCCGACCTACCCGGAAATGACCGTCGAGGGGTTCCTGCGCTTCGTCGCCCGCATCCGCGGCTATGGCGGGCGCGAACTCCGCGAGCGGGTGGAGCGCGCACTCGGCCTGACCACGCTGCGCGGCGTGCGGCTGCAGCCGGTGGAGACGCTGTCCAAGGGGTTCAAGCGCCGCGTCGGGCTGGCGCAGGCGCTGCTGCACGATCCGCCGGTGCTGGTGCTGGACGAGCCGACCGACGGGCTCGACCCGAACCAGAAGCACGAGGTCCGCACGCTGATCCAGCGCATGGCGCCGGAGAAGGCGATCGTCATCAGCACGCATATCCTGGAGGAAGTGGACGCCGTGTGCTCGCGCGCCATCATCATCGCGAACGGCCGCGTGGTCGCCGACGCCACCCCCGCCGAGCTTGCCCGCCGCCATCCCTCCGGCCGGCTGGAGGACATGTTCCGCGCCATCACCGCCGAGCCGGCGGCGGCGGCGTGAGCATGTTCTCCGTGCGCAACACGCTCGCCGTCGCCAGACGCGAACTCGCGGGCTATTTCGCGACGCCCGTCGCCGTGGTGTTCATCGTCATCTTCCTGGCGCTGCAGGGCGCGCTGACCTTCAACCTCGGCAACTTCTTCGACCGCGACCAGGCCGACCTGGCGCCGTTCTTCTCGTTCATCCCGTGGGTGTTCCTGCTGCTGGTGCCGGCAATCACCATGCGGCTGTGGGCGGAGGAACGCCGGCTCGGCACCATCGAGCTGCTGCTGACCCTGCCGCTGCGGCAATCCGAGGCGGTGGTGGGAAAGTTCCTCGCCGCCTGGGCGTTCTGCGCCATCGCGCTGGCGCTGACGTTTCCGTTCTGGATCACCGTCAACATCCTCGGCCGGCCGGACAACGGCGTGATCGCGTGCGGCTATCTTGGCGCCTTGCTGGTCGCGGGCAGCTTCCTCGCGGCCGGGGCGGCGATGTCGGCGGTGACCAGGAACCAGGTGATCGCCTTCGTGCTCGGGCTTGCCGTGTGCTTCGTGTTCGCCGTCGCCTCCTACCCGGTCGTCACCGACTTCATCTCCCGCGCTTCCCCCGGCCTTGCCGAGTTCGTGCGCCGCGTCAGCGTCGGCGAGCGGTTCACGGACTTCACCCGCGGTCTTATCGAGCTGCGCGACGTGATCTACTTCGCGTCCTTCATCGGCTTCTTCCTGTTTCTGAATACCGTCCTCATCGAGCACCGCAAGGCGGACTGACGAACGATGCGCAAACTCTGGTCTTCGGTC
>JAJZVE010000075.1 GCA_021845835.1 Pseudomonadota bacterium
AACGTCGCATGCTTCCTTCCCGTCTTCAGCCTGGCCCGTCTTCAGCCTGGCCCGCCTTCAGCCTGGGTCAACCGAACTCTCGCTGCGGCAAGCCTCGCTGGCGGCGAGATTTCAGCCGACCAGCCTCGGTGAAACTATTCCCGGGGCACTGTTGGTTGGGGCGCTGCGCCCTTGGTTTCGGACCAAGGCTATCGGCCGCTTACCATACTGGCAATCGCTAAAGCAGCCATACTTGCATATTGGAATTGGCATACCGACGCTGCGGTCTCAGGCGATGCCGAGATAGGCCCGCTGCACCTCGGGATCGCTTTCCAGCGCGCTGACGCTGTCGTGGCGCACCACCCGCCCGGTTTCCAGGACGTAGCCGCGATCGGCGATGCTGAAGGCGGCGAAAACGTCCTGTTCGACCAGCAGCACGGTGATCCCTTCGCGCCGGATATCGCCCAGCGCGTCGAGCAGTCGGTCCACCATCACCGGGGCGAGGCCGAGGCTCATCTCGTCCACCAGCAGCAGTCGCGGCGCGGCCATCAGGGCGCGGGCCATCGCGCACATCTGCTGCTCGCCGCCGGACAGGCTGCCGGCGGACTGCCGGCGCCGCTCGGCAAGGATGGGGAACATGGCGTAGACGCGGGCGAAGCTCTGCGCCACCGCTGCCTTGTCGCGCCGCCGATGGGCGCCGATGAGCAGGTTTTCCTCGACCGTCATGCCGCCGAACAGCCGGCGGCCCTCCGGCACCTGGACGAGGCCCTGGTCGAACACCGCCTCCGGCGAGAGCGGCAGGATGTCGCGGCCGTCGAACCGCAACGTTCCCTGGGCGGCGATGAGGCGCGAGACGGCGCGCAGCAGCGTCGTCTTGCCGGCGCCGTTCGAGCCGATCAGGGCGACGATCTCGCCGCGATGCACGACCAGATCGACCCCGAACAGTACCGGCATGCCATAGCCGGCGCGCAGGCCGGCGAGTTCCAGCAGCGGTACGCTCATCGCCGGCGCCTTCCGAGATAGGCCTCGACCACCCGCGGGTCCTCGAGCACGGTTGCCGGGTCGCCTTCGGCGATTTTCTGGCCGTGATGGAGCACGAGCACGCGGTCGGCCAGGCTGCGGACCGCCTTGATGATGTGCTCAATGATGAAAATGGTGACGCCTTGCCGGCGGATGTCGCGGATGATCTCCACCACCTCCTCCACCTCCGTCGCGTTGAGGCCGGCCATGACCTCGTCAAGCAGCAGCAGGCGCGGGCGCATGGCCAGTGCCTTGGCCAGTTCCAGACGCTTGCGGTCGGGGCCGCCCAGCTCTTCGGCCCGCTGGTGCAGGCGCTGGCCGAGGCCGGTGAACTCGACCATCGCCCGCGCCCGCTCGCGCGCGCGGGCGCCGTTGCGCTCGCCACCATGCAGGCCGAACAGGGCGCCCACGGTGACGTTTTCCAGCACCGACAGGCCAGGGAACGGCTTCATGATCTGGAAGGTGCGGGCGATGCCGAGATGCGCCCGGCGGTTGGGCGGCAGATGGTCGATGCGACGGCCGTCGAAATGGAGTTCGCCCCGGCTCGGCGCCACCGCGCCGTTGATGAGGCCGATCAGCGTCGTCTTGCCGGCACCGTTGGGTCCGATCAGGCCGACGATCTCGTGCTCGCCGATGGTGAAGTCGACCTGGTTGACCGCCACCAGCCCCTGGAAGCGACGGGTCAGCCCTTTGCTCTCAAGCAGCGGTCGCGGGGCGTTCACAGGGAGTGCCGTCGCACGTTCTGCAGCAGATAGGCGAGGCCGAAGCGGCGCAGCCCGCCGGCCAGGTCGAACAGGCCGCGCGGCATGAACACCACGGCGACCACGATGACGACCCCGAACAGCAGCGCGGCGGCGACGGAGATGCTGTTGGCCACCACCTCGTAGACAGCCGACAGGATGAACGCGCCGAGCAGTGGTCCGAACACCGTGCCCGGCCCGCCGAACACCGTCATGATCACCATGCGGACGTTCAGAGTGGTGTCGAACGAGCTCGCCGGGTCGATGAAGGAGACCCAATAGGCGTGGATGCCGCCGGCGATCGCGGTGAACAGCGCCGAGAGCGTCAGCGCCGCCACCTTGTAGCGCGTGGTGCTGACGCCCATCGCCAGCGCCGCGTCCTCGTCCTCGCGGATGGCGATCAGGCCGGCGCCGAAGCGGCTGCGCGCGATCCAGGCGGCGGTCGCCGTCGCCGCGGCCAGCAGGACCAGCGACGTCTCGTAGAACATCGTATCGGCACGGACCAGCGGCAGGATCAGGCCGATATTCCGCTCGGCGATGTCGAGGTTGGCGATGATCGCCGCCGTCGCACCCGAAATTCCCAGGGTCGCGATGGCGAAATAGTGCCCGCGAAGCCGCAGGATGGCCAGGCCGACCAGGACGGCGCAGACCACGCCGAGGCCGGCGCCCACGGCGAGGCCGGCCGGAAACGACCAGCCGAACCTGGCCATCGCGATCGCCGTTCCGTAGCTGCCCAGTCCGTAGAACACCGAGTTGCCGAACGAGCTGTAGCCCGCGAAGCCGCCGATGATGTTCCAGGCCTGGGCGAGAGTTGCGACCAGCAGGGCGTTGATGCCGTATTCCACGACGACATCGCTGCCGACCCAGGGCACCA
This sequence comes from Pseudomonadota bacterium, assembly GCA_021845835.1. Next base: position 2,614 of record JAJZVE010000075.1, read on the forward strand.
CGGCGACCGCGACGACGACCGCGGCGACGATGGCCGCCGCCGCAATCCGGCGCATCACGCGGCCCCCTTCAGCAGGCGACCCGGCCGGACCACCAGCATGACCACGAGCAGGCCGAAACTGATCACGTCGGTGAAGGTCGGTCCCAGGTACAGGGCAGCCAGCGATTCGGCGACACCAATGAGCAGGCCGCCGGCGACGATGCCCAGCGGATTCCCCAGTCCGCCGATGATGACGATGACAAAGGACTTCACGGTGAGGTCGGCTCCGACGTAAGGGCTGATCTGGGAGATCACGCCGTAGAGTGTGCCGGCCGCGCCGGCCAGCGCCGCCCCGATGCCGAAGGTGACGGAATAGAGCCGGCGTGGCGCGATCCCGTAGAGACGGGCGGCAACGAGATCCTGCGACATCGCCCGGATCGCCCGTCCCAGCCGCGTGCGCCGGAGCAGCAGCCACAGCGCCGCCGCCAGGACCAGCGCCACCGTCCAGGCCGCAAGCCGGACCGCCGGGACGGTGATGCCGAGGACCGTGATGCTCGCTGCGGCGTAGCCCGGGTTGATGCCGCGGAAGTCGGCGCTGAAGGCAAGCTGTGCGACATAGGTGATCACCACCTGGATGCCGAACGTGATCAGCAGCGTGTTCATCGGCGGCGAACGGACGATGAAGTTGAGCAGATAGCGCTGCAGCCCGTAGCCGACCACGAACAGCACCGCCATCACCGCGGGGAGCGCGGCGAACGGGTCGGTGCCGACATAGGTGAAGAGATAATAGGCGGTGTAGCCGCCCAGCATGATGAAGGCGCCGTGGGCGAGATTGACGATGTTGAGCACGCCCCAGACCAGGGCCATCCCCAGCGCCATGAGGCCGTAAAGACCGCCGAGCAGCAGTCCGTTGGTGATGATTTGCGCGAACAGCACGATGGACCGCTCTCCGACGATCAGGCCGCAGCGAGTGGTGCGGCTACGGCCGCGCGGGAGCGGGATAGATTGGCTTGCCGACGAAATGATCGCTGTAGATGGGCACCACCCGGTCGTTCTGGATCTGGATGACGATCTGCGGCAGCCTGATCTGCCCGTTCGGGCCGAACCGGATGCGGCCGTAGACGCTGTCGAAGTCCACCGTGGCGATCGCGTCGCGCACCTTCGCGCGGTCAAGCGAGCCGGCCGCCACGATCGCCCTGGCGTAGGTCTCGACATCGGCGACGCCGGAGGTGACGTGATAATCGGGGACGTAGCCGTATTTCTTCTCGAACATCTCGACGAAGGCGGCGGCATTGCCGAACCATTCGTCCTTGAGTTCCTCGGTGGGAATCCACGGCGTCACGCCAAAGACATATTCGGCCTGGCTGCCCAGGGCCTTGCGAAAATCCGCCGTGGGCACGCCGTCGGTGAAGGCTGTCAGGTCCCTGGCGCTGACGGTCAGGCTCTTTGCCTGGCGAATGAAGTTGAGCGCCTGCAAAGCATGCCCGCTCCACAGGATGACATCGGGCGATTGGGACTTGATCAGTGACAGGACCGACGCGAAATCGGAGTTGCGTTCGGCATATGGCTGGTCCACGACGAGCCTGAGGCCCGCTTGCGCCAGTTGCCTGCGTGTCCCCTTCCCGACGGCCACGTCGAAGGCGTCATCGGCCGAGACCAGCGCCACCGTGGACGGCTTCGGGTCGAGCTTGCCCAGCATCTCGATCGTGCTGGTGAAGTAGTCGTCGGCCGGCGGGGCGGTCCCGAACACATACTTGTAGCCGCGGCTGTAGATCTGGCTGGAGGCGCCGCCGCCATTGACGAACGGAACCCCGTACTTCTCGGCCACCGAGGAGTCGTCCAGCGTGTCGTTGCTGCCATAGGCCCCGAGCAGGAAATCCACCTTCTCGCGTGTGATGAGGGCCACGTACTGGCGCACGCCCAGGTTCACGTCGGACTGGCTGTCCAGGGCCTTGAGCACGAACCTGTAGGTTTTGCCGCCGACGACGATGCCGCCTTTGGCGTTGATCTGATCGACGGCGATTTCGTAGGCGTCGCGAAAATAATGTCCAGGGTTGGCCATGGGGCCGGTCAGCTGCACGGCCGCACCGAGCGTAATCGTCGCGGTCTGCGCCGATCCCGTTCCGGAAAGAGCAAGGCTGCCCGCAGCGACGATCAGTGCGAACCTGAGTTTCAAGGTACCCTCCTCCTTCGCAGTCTTCTTATTGAAGCCCGTCCACGGGCCGATGGCAGGCGGTCCGTTCAGCCGGCCGGCACTGCCGGAGACCGATGGCGAGGGATGGCAGCGGCCGAGCGCCGCCGTTTGCCTCATATGATGAATCATAGCATGCACTACTTGCATGGCAACGGTCGATGTTTCGAAACGGCAAATAATATGCCGTCTTCGGACCGTCGGTAAATGCCGAACGCCCTCCCCTGCGGAACCGCGATCGGCCCGGCGCCACGGACCGCAGCGGCTGCTCGTGTCGCCGGAAAGTCCGGCGCTGCCATGAAAAACCGGGGCCGAGGCGGAGCGGGATCCCGGTTGCGGGGGCGCCGCACGGGTGGCCGATCTGTCATCATCGGAGCCGTCAGCATAACGCCAGATGAATACCAGAATCGCGAGATATTCTGGCGCAACCTGATGATGGCTGTTACAAGGTGAATATCCGGAATGCTCCGCAGGCCACGAACTGGCTGACGGGCCGCGCGAGGGCGAAATTCGTCGCGATGGCAGGACCGCAGCGGCGACGGTGCAGGCTGTCGTTGATGCGGCGAGTTCGTCCGTGATGCTGGAGGGAGGCCGCCATGTATGGCCACATCTATTACCACGTGCCACGGGCAGAGGTGACGCTGCTTCAGGCGTTCGCAGACGTCTCGACAGCCACTCTCTCCGATGCCATGGGCCGGCACGGCGCGATGAACGCGACCATTCGGCCGCTCTACGAAGGGATCCGGATGGTGGGATCGGCGCTGACGGTGCTTTGCTTCCCCGGCGACAACCTGATGACCCACAAGGCTCTGCAGATGGTGGAGCCGGGCAGTGTGCTGGTGATCGATGACGGTGGTCACAACTCGGGCTGCTTCGGCCACCGCAGCGCCATGCACGCGCGGTCGCGGGGTGGGATCGGGGTCGTGACCGGCGGGTCGGTGCGCGACGCCGCGCTGCTGCGCCGTGACCGCTTCCCCATCTTCTGTCAGGGCGTGTCGCCGCGGGCGCCGCAGAAGAACACGCCCGGCTCCATCAACGTGCCGGTGCAGGTCGGCGGCATTGTCGTCTGCCCCGGCGACGTCATCGTCGGCGACGATGACGGCGTCGTTGCGGTGCCGCTGGCCATGGCGACGGAAATCCTGGCGACCGCCAGGCGCCGTGACCGCCGGGAGAAGGAGACCGAAGGCGCTGCGCCCGGCGAACTGCCGCTCGATCCGGGCGGTGCCGAACTGACGCTCGACCGCCTGTTGAAAGGCCGCGTCGTCGAGCATCGGGAGCCGGTGTCGTGGCGACCGGAACCGGCGCGGGAGCCGGCCGGAGGCTGAACCGGCGCCGGCATCAGGCGACCATGGCACGCCGCGCGCGGCGCGCATCTTCTGAGGGGTGGAAGCATGAAGATCGAAGGCGGCAAATTTCTTCTGACCGGCGGAGCCAGCCTGATCGGCTCGCACATCGCAGAGGCTCTGCTGGCGGCTGGTGCGCGCGAAATCATCCTGTTCGACAATTATTCTTTGGGTTCGCCCGACACCATCCGTGACCTGCTTGCGGACCCGCGGGTGAAGCTGGTGCGCGGCGACATCCTGCGCGTGAACGAACTCTACGATGCGCTGGAGGGCGTCCACGGCGTGTTCGCCGCGGCCGGGTTCCTCACCTTGCCGCTCAGCCTGAACCCGGCGCTGGGCATGTCGGTGAACGTGATGGGCCAGCTCAACGTCTATGAGGCCTGCCGCTATCGCGGTGTCGGCAAGGTCGTGTTCTCGTCGTCGGTGGCCGTGTACAGCGACCCGATGACGGACGTCATCGCCGAGGACCAGCCTTTCGCCTGGACCAGGCTGCAGCCGGGCGGCGCCATCTACGGGGCAACCAAGATCATCGGCGAGAATCTCGGCCGGCTGTACCACGACAGGCACGGGGTGCAATCCATCGCCCTGCGCTACGCCTCGGTGTACGGCGAACGCCAGCACTATCGCGCCGTGAACGCGCTGTACATCATCGAGACCTATGACCGGTTGGTCCGCGGCGAGCCGCCGGTCATCCCCGATGACGGCAGCGAAGTGCATGACTATATCCACGCCGCCGACGTGGCGCGGGCCAGCGTCATGGCCATGCAGAGCGACATCAGCCGCGAAAGCTTCAACGTCGCCACCGGCGTCTCGACCTCGCTCAACCGGCTGGTCGAGATCGTGCAGCAGGTCATGGGTACCAACCTCAAGCCGGAATACCGCACACCGGTCGGCAAGATCCGCGCCACCGCCTCCAGCCATCTGCATTTCTCGAACGAGAAGATCGAGCGGATGCTCGGCTGGCGACCCGAAGTGTCCATCGAAGCCGGCATACGGCGGGTGATCGAATGGCGCCGGGCCAATGGTGGCTAGCGCTGGCCCCGATCTGACCCGCAGCAGGGATTGATGCAAAGCGATGACCACGGAAATGATCGAAGGCAAGGTGCGGCCGCAGGAAGCGCCGGCTCCGGCGCCGCCTCTGCCGTCCGGGCTGCCGCACACGGGCCTGATGCTGATCGGCGGCGAACTCGTGGAAAGTCTCGATGGCGGCTGGCTCGACAGCCTTAACCCGGCCACCGAGGCATATATCGGCAAGGTGCCGCGGGCGACGGCAGCGGACGTGGACCGGGCGGTCGCCGCGGCGGAACGGGCGCAGCCGGGCTGGGCCGCCCTGTCAGTCGCCCAGCGGGGAAAGTATCTGCTGGATCTGGCCGACGCCCTGGCCGCCCAGTCGGCCCGCATCCTGCGGGTGGAGGTGGCCGACACCGGCAACACGATTTCGCCGATGCGCAACGATCTCGCCAACGGGATCGACCGGCTCAAGTTCTTCGTCGGGCTCGGCTACGAACTCAAGGGCCACAGCATCCCGGCGACGGCGGAGAACATCCACTTCACGCTGCGCGAGCCGTACGGCGTGGTTGGCCGCATCCTCGCCTTCAACCATCCGATCAACATGGCGGTGGCCGGGATGGCGGCACCGCTGATGGCGGGCAACGCCGTCATCCTCAAGCCCTCCGAGCAAAGTCCGCTGTCGGCCTCGATCCTGGCCGAGATTGCCCGCGACGTGCTGCCCCCCGGAGTGCTCGGCATCCTCAGCGGCCTGGGCGCCGAGGTCGGCGACGCCCTGGTGCGCCATCCGCGGGTGAAGCGACTTTCGTTCGTCGGCTCGGCCCGTACCGGCATGGCGATCCAGCGCTCCGCTGCTGCGGTCGCCGTCAAGCATGTCAGCCTGGAACTGGGCGGCAAGAATCCCTTCATCGTGTTTCCCGATGCACCGCTCGAAAAGGTCGCAGCGGCGGTGGTGAGCGGAATGAACTTCGGCTGGCAAGGGCAATCCTGCGCCTCGACCAGCCGTGTGTTTGTCCATGACTCGCTCTACGACGCGGTGGTCGAGCGGGTTGCCGCGCGGGTTGCCGCGATCCGGGTCGGCGATCCATTCGACGATGCGACCCAGATGGGGCCGGTCAATTCCAGGACCCAATATGACAAGGTGCTTTACTATATCGAGGCCGGCCTGGCCGATGGCGCACGCCTGGTCGCCGGCGGCCGGCGGCCGCAGGGGCCGGCCTTCGCCAGGGGCTACTGGGTCGAGCCGACGGTCTTTGCCGACGTGGATCCCGACATGCGGGTCGCCCGCGAGGAAATCTTCGGGCCGGTCCTGTCGATCCTGCGCTGGCGCGAGGTTGACGAGGTGGTGGCCAAGGCGAATGCGCTCGACTACGGCCTTACCGCCGCGGTCTGGACCAACGACCTGACCGTGGCCATGCAGACCGCCCGGCGCATCCAGTCGGGCTATGTCTGGGTCAACGGAGTTGGCGCCCACGTGCGGGCGATGCCCTATGGCGGCTACAAGAACAGCGGCGTCGGGCGCGAGCGTGGCCTGGAGGAGCTGCTTTCCTACACGGAGGAGAAGTCCGTTCACATCATGCTGTAGCGCGATCGCGGCGGAACGTCGGACCGGTGCCGGCACCGGCGGCGCCTTCGCCATACCGAAAATGGCATGCCAGCATCAGCAGATATTCCGATCGCTTTTGACTCGTGCTGATAGTGTGGGAGCGGGCGCCCGACGTCAGGGTCTTCGGCCGGAATTCGAGGGGTTACGTGATGACCGAGAGGGAAGGCAAGTTTGATGTGGTCGTTGTCGGCGGCGGCAACGCGGCACTTTGCGCCGCACTGTCGGCCGCCGAGGAGGGTGCTCGCGTTCTCATGCTGGAACGGGCGCCGCGGGCGGAACGGGGCGGCAACACGGCCTTCACCGAGGGCCTGATGCGGGTCGTCTACAACGGCCCCGATGACATCCGCGCGCTGTCACCCGATCTCTCCCGCGAAGAGATGGAGAGCGATTTCGGCACCTACACCGAAAGCGACTTCTTCGACGACATGGGCCGGATCACGCTGTACCGGACCGATCCCGATCTCTGCGAGATCCTGGTCAGGCAGAGCAACGCCGCCATGCACTGGATGCGCAAGCACGGCGTGCGGTTCCTGCCGCAGTTCGGCCGCCAGTCGTTCAAGATAGATGGCCGCTACAAGTTCTGGGGCGGGGCTACCCTGGCAGCCTCCGGTGGCGGCCGTGGCCTTGTCGAGGCGCTCTATGGCGCCGCCGAGAAGGCCGGCATCTGCGTGATCTATGATGCGTGGGTGCGCGATCTGGTGCATTCCGACGCGGGCGTCTCCGGCGTGGTCGCCCAGGTGGACGGGGTGACGACGACGTTCGCCGGCCGCAGCGTTGTGCTGGCCTGCGGCGGATTCGAGGCCAATGCAGCCTGGCGCTCCAAGTATCTCGGGCCGGGATGGGATCTTGCGAAGGTGCGCGGCACCAAATACAACACCGGCGACGGCCTGGACATGGCGCTGCGGATCGGCGCCCAGCCGCGCGGCAACTGGTCGGGCTGCCATTCGGTCGGCTGGGAGCGCTACGCGGAGGATTTCGGCGACTTCGCCGTGACCGACGACTACGAGCGCGACAGCTATCCCTTCTCGATCATGGTGAACAGCGAGGGGCGGCGGTTCCTGGACGAGGGAGCGGACATCCGCAACTACACCTATGCCAAGTACGGCCGCATCGTTTTGCAGCAGCCGGGCCAGTTCGCCTGGCAGGTCTTTGACTCCACGGTGACGCACCTGCTGCGCCCCGAGTATCACGCCAGGCGGGTGACCAAGGTGGTTGCCGGCACCATCGAGGAACTGGCCGAGAAGCTGGATGACGTGAACACGGAGCAGCTTCTGCGCACCATCCGCACGTTCAACGCGGCCGTGAAGCGCGACGTACCGTTCAATCCAACGATCAAGGACGGCCGCTGCACCGTCGGCCTGGACATCGCCAAGTCCAATTGGGCAAACCCGATCGAAGTGCCGCCATTTGAAGCCTATTCGGTCACGTGTGGCATCACATTCACCTTCGGGGGTCTGGGGATTAATACGAGCGGACAGGTTCTGGACGTGAACCATCGGCCGATCCGGGGCCTCTACGCGGCCGGAGAAATGGTCGGCGGACTGTTCTACTTCAACTATCCCGGTTCCACCGGACTGACCAGCGGCGCGGTGTTCGGGCGCCTGGCCGGCCGCAACGCCGCCCAGGCGGCCAGTGCCACCCGCCAGGCCCAGGCCGCCGACGCGGCCTTGCAATCCGCCTGACCCGGCGTGCGCGGCGGTGCCGCGCGGCGGGATACCCAATCGAGCATACTGGTCGCGCCGACCCCTCTCCGGGTAGAATGCCTGGGCTTCGGCCGGTGGCGGCCGAACGTGGCATGTCCCCGGGGAGAGAAGCGCTCGTGCAGCTCCGCCAGCTCAGGTACGTCCTGGAAGTCCATCGGCGCGGCAATCACATCTCCGCTGCCGCCGAGACCTTGCACACGTCGCAGCCGGGGGTCAGCAAGCAAATCCAGATGCTGGAACTGGAACTCGGCTACGACATCTTCGAGCGGACCCGCAACCGGGTGGTCGGCCTGACCGAGCCGGGGCGCGAGGTGATCAAGATCATCCAGCGGGTCTTCAATGACATCGAGAGCCTGCGGACGATTCGCGACGACTACAGCCGCTGCCAGGAAGGGTCCCTTACCCTCGCCACCACGCACACCCAGGTCCGCTATGTCCTGCCCAAGGTGATCGACGCTTTCATCCAGCGCTATCCGTTGGTACGCCTCAGCCTGCGGCAGGGCAATCCGACCGAATGCTGCGAGGCGGTGGAGGCGGGGGAGGCCGACCTGGCCATCGGCACCGACACCATGCGGCCGTTCCCCAACCTCGTCATGCTGCCGTGCTTGCAGATCACCCGCAGCCTCATCGCCAGGAAGGGGCATCCGATCCTGGATATCCCCGAGCTTACTCTCGAAGAGATCGCGAAGTACCCGGTGATCGCCCATGACCCGTATCGGAGCGGCCGCTGGAAGATCATGGACGCCTTCACGAAACGCGGTATCAGGCCCAACATCCTGTTCAATGCCGTCGATGCCGATGTCAGCAAGACCTATGTCGAACTCGGGCTCGGCATCTCCATCCTGGCGACGGTGGCGGTCGATCCCGAGCATGACGTGGGCATCGGGGCGCGCGACGCGAGCCACCTCTTCGAGTCCAGCGTCACCTATGTATCGTTCCGCGGCAACGCCTACCTGCGGCGATTTGTGTTCGATTTCATCGAGATGCTGGCACCGACCCTGACCCGCGAGGTGGTCGGCGCCGCGTTGCCGCGGCGGCGTTAGCCGCGCCGCGGCGTCCGTCCATCGGGGAATGCTTCGCGGGATGCCCCGGGTTGTCCCGGCGCCGCGCAGTATGCCCCCGTTGGCATGCCAGTATTTCATCTTGGCCGATTGTTCTTATGCTCGATGACCGATACCTTCGTCCGGCTCACCGCAGGGGGCGTTCGGACGCCTGGAACGCTTCCGGCATCACGTCCGGTCTCCGCGACAGTGGCGAGGCTGTCGCCCGTCGAAGCGGCGGCGCTTTCAACCTCATTGATCTTCAAGCGTGGCAAACCATGGACAAGACCGTCTCGCCGCCGCAGTGGCCGAACGACATCTTCGAGGCGCTGAAGCGGGCGAACATCCGA
>JAJZVE010000076.1 GCA_021845835.1 Pseudomonadota bacterium
ACCTGGCTGATCGACACAGACGGCGAACCAGTCGGTGACGGCTGGCTGTGGCTGGATGCCCGCGCCGCGGCAATCGTCGAGGAACTGAAGGCGAGCGGCGCCGCCGCCGAGGCGTACCGCTTCACCGGCACCGGCCTTGCCGCCTGCCAGCAGGCGCCGCAACTCGCCTGGATGCAGCGGCAGCGTCCCGAAATGCTGGCGCGTGCCGCGACCGCGATGCACCCGAAGGACTATCTCTATTTCCGCGCCACCGGTGCCCGCCGCACCAGTCCGTGCGAAGGTTGCTTCACCTTTGGCGATTTCCGCACGCGCAGCTACCGCGACGAGGTGCTGCGGGCGCTCGGCCTTGCCGCGCAGCGACATCTGCTGCCGCCGATGCAGGACGGCACGCTCGCCTTCGACGCGCTGACCGCGACGGCGGCGCGGCAGACCGGGCTGCGCGCCGGCCTGCCGGTGGTGCTCGGCTATGTCGATGTGCTGTGCACCGCGCTCGGCGCCGGCCTGTATGGCGCCGGGGGCGATGTGGGCGTCTCCATCATTGGCAGCACCGGCATGCATATGCGCCTCGTGCCGGAGGTGGCCGCGGTCGCGCCCAGCGCGGCGATGACCGGCTACTGCATGGTTTTCCCGGTGCCGGGCCATACCATGCAGGCGCAGACCAACATGGCCGCGACGCTGAACATCGACTGGCTCGCCGACATCGTCGCCGACGCAGCCAGCCTCGCCGGCGGCGGCGGCGTCACGCGCGCGGCGGTGCTGGAGGCGCTCGGGGAAACCGCGCTGCGCGCCCGTGCGGGCGCGGCGCTGTTCCATCCGTTCATCTCCAGCGCCGGCGAACGCGGCCCGTTCACCGATGCGACGGCGCGCGCGTCCTTCATCGGGCTGGAGCAGGCGGTGCGGCTGCCGGAACTGGCGCGCGCGGTGTTCGAGGGCCTCGCCTTCGCGGCGCGCGACTGCTATGCGGCGACCGGCGGCGCACCGGCCGACATTCGCGTCTCCGGCGGCGCGGCGCGCTCGCCCGCGATTCGCCACATCCTGTCCGCCTGCCTGGATCGCCCGGTGCGCACGGTGGCGCAGCCGGAGGCAGGCGCGGCCGGCGTGGCGATGATGGCGGCCATCTGCACCGGCCTCTATGACGACATGGCCGCGTGCGCGCGCGACTGGGTGGCGCCGCGGCTGGAAGCGCCGCTGCTGCCGGACCCGGCGCTCGCGGCGCTGTACGACGCACTGTATCCGATCTATCGCGACGCCTATGCGGCGCTGCCGTCCGTGTGGCACCGGCTGCGCGACGCACGGGAGATGCACGATGTCCGATGATGCCGCAGGCTGCGAGGTCGCCATCATCGGCGACAACTTCATGCTGCCGGAGAAGTTTGAGGACGCGATCCGCGCCACCTGCGGCGACCGCGTCGCGCTGCGCAGCCTGCGCCTGCCCTGGCCCGATGAGCCGATGGAGCACGGCTATGCGCGCGCCGGGCTGGCCGGGCTGAAGGAATACCAGGGCGATCCCGACGCCATCGTCGCCTTCGTCGGCGACGCCGAAGTGCTGGTCACGCAGCTTGCGCCGCTTTCGGCGGAGATGCTGGACCGCATGCCGGCGTTGCGGCTGGTCGCGGTATCGCGCGGCGGGCCGGTCAACATCGACATGGCTGCCGCGCGCGCGCGCGGCGTGCGCGTGGTCAACACGCCCGGCCGCAACGCCAGCGCCGTCGCCGAATTCGCCATCGGCGCGATTCTGGCGGAAACGCGGCTGATCCGCGTCGGCCATGAATCGCTGCGCGCCGGCACATGGCGCGGCGATCTGTATCGCGCCGATCGCACCGGCCGCGAGCTGTCGGAAATGACGGTCGGCGTGATCGGCTATGGCCAGATCGGCACGCGCGTCGTGCGGCTGCTGAAGGCGTTCGGCTGCCGCATCCTGGTCGCCGATCCGTATGTGCAGCTCTCCGTCGCCGATCGCGCCGACGGCGTGCGGCATGTGCATCTCGACGCGTTGCTGCGGCAGTCGGACGTGATCACGCTGCACGCGCGCGTGACGCCGGAAACCACCGGCTTCATCGGCCGCGAGCAGTTCGCCGCCATGCGTCCCGGCACTATTTTCGTCAACACCGCGCGCGGACCAATGGTGGATTACGACGCGCTGTACGAGGCGCTCGCCTCCGGCCATCTCGGTGGCGCCATGCTGGAGACCTTCGCGGTCGAGCCGGTGCCGCCCGACTGGCCGCTGCTGCAACTGCCCAACGTGACGCTGACGCCGCACATCGCCGGCGCGTCGGTGAAGACCGTGACCATCGCGGCCGAGGCCGCCGCCGAGGAAGTGCGGCGCCACATTGCCGGCGAGCCGCCGCTCAACCCGTGCTGAGGACATCATCGTCATGAGTAGCCAGAAGGAGCGCGAGGCGCTCGTCGCCGCCTGCCGTCAGATGAACGTGCTCGGCATCAACCAGGGCACCTCCGGCAACATCAGCGTGCGCGCCGGCGAACACATGCTGATCTCGCCGTCCGCCACGCCGTATCACCTGATGGAGCCGAAGGATGTGGCGGAGATGCCGATCGCGGGCGAATACGGCACCTGGCGCGGTCCGCTGAAACCGTCCACGGAATGGCGCTTCCACCTCGACATCATGCGCGGCCGCCCGGATGCCGGCGCCGTGGTTCACGCCCACCCGACCTACTGCACCTCGCTCGCCATCGCGCGCAAGCCGATCCCGGCCTGCCACTACATGATGGCGGCGTTCGGCGGCACCGACGTGCGCTGCGCGCCGTACGCGACTTTCGGCACCGAGGAACTGTCGCAGCACGCGCTGCGTGCGCTGGAAGGCCGCAACGCCTGCCTGCTCGCCAACCACGGCATGATCGTGGTCGGTGCCACGCTCGACAAGGCGATGTGGCTTGCGGTCGAACTGGAGACGATCGCGCGGCAGTATTTCCTCAGCCTGCTGATCGGCGGCCCGGTGGTGCTGAGCGACACCGACATCGCCGCGACCGCCGCCAAATTCGCGACCTACGGGCTGCAGGACAAGCCGCCGGCGCCGGCCGGGAAGAAGGCAAAGAAGGCAGCCTGATGCCGGACGTATTCGACCTGCTCGTCATCGGCGGCGGCGTCAACGGTGCCGGCATTGCGCGCGACGCCGCGGGGCGCGGACTCTCCGTCCTGCTCTGCGAAAAGGGCGATCTCGCGGAGGGCACCTCCTCCCGTTCCGGCAAGCTGATCCACGGCGGGCTGCGCTACCTCGAATACTACGAGTTCCGTCTGGTGCGCGAGGCGCTGATCGAGCGCGAGGTGCTGCTGCGCGCGGCGCCGCATATCGTCTGGCCGATGCGCTTCGTGCTGCCGCACAGCAGGGAACAGCGGCCGGCCTGGATGATCCGGCTCGGCTTGTTTCTCTACGACCATCTGGGCGGGCGCGAACGCCTGCCGGGCACGCGCCGGCTGAACCTGCGGGTCGCGCCGGAGGGCGCGCCGATCCGCGACGACTACCGCATCGCCTTCGAGTATTCCGACTGCTGGGTTGAGGATGCGCGGCTGGTGGTGCTGAACGCGCTGGATGCCGCGGCGCGCGGTGCCGACATCCGCGTCGGCACGGAAGTGGTCGCGGCGCGGCGGATCGACGGCACGTGGCAGGCGAACTTGCGCGCGCTTGACGGATCAGGCGAGACGGTGCGCGCGCGCGCCCTGGTGAACGCGGCCGGCCCGTGGGTGGAGCAGGTCATCACCGGCGTGGTCGGCGCCAACACCGCGCGCCGGGTGCGGCTGGTCAAGGGCAGCCACATCGTCGTGCGCAAGTTCTGGGACGGCGCACAGGCCTATTTGCTGCAGAACGACGACAAGCGCGTGATCTTTGTCAATCCGTACCAGGACGATCTCTGCCTGATCGGCACCACCGACATCCCCTACGAAGGATCCGCCGAGGACGTCGCGGTCGATGCCGGGGAGCGGGCCTATCTCTGCCGCGCCGTCAACCGCTACATGCGCCACCAACTGCAACCGGCCGACATCCTGCACGAGTTCTCGGGCGTACGCCCGCTCTACGACGACAACGCGGCGAACCCGTCGGCGGTGACAAGGGATTATGTATTCGACGTGGATGCGGCGCAGGGCGCGGCGCCGCTGCTCTCCGTGTTCGGCGGCAAGATCACCACGTTCCGCAAGCTCGCCGAGCACGCCTTGCGTAAGCTGCAGCCGTTCTTTCCGGGCATGTCCGGCGACTGGACGCGCGCCGCGCCGCTGCCGGGCGGCGACATGCCGGACGCCGACTTTGCCGCGTGGCAGGCCACTTTCGCCCGCCGGTTCGCCTTCCTGCCGGCGCCGCTGGCGCAGCACTATGCGCGGCTCTACGGCACGCGCGCGACGACGCTGCTGGACGGCGCGCACTCGCTTGCCGATCTCGGCCGGCATTTCGGCGGACTGCTCTACGAACGGGAGGCGGATTACGTGATCCGTACCGAATGGGCGCGCACGCCCGCGGACGTGCTGGAACGCCGCACCAGACACCTTCTGCACCTGACGCCGCCCGAGCGCGATGCGTTTGCCGCCTGGATGGCACGCGCATGAGCGCGATCACGCAGGATGCCGAGTATCGCGCGCTGCTGCGCTACAGCGCAGGCATCGGCAACGATCCGGCGCTGGTGCAGGGTGCGGGCGGCAATGTCTCGCTGAAGCGCGACGGCGTGCTGTGGGTGAAGGCGTCGGGCACCTGGCTCGCGCACGCGCAGACGCAGCCGATCATGGTGCCGGTCGCGCTCGATCCGCTGCTGGCCGCCGTCGCCCGCGACGATGCGGCGGCGATGGAGAACGCGGCGCAGTTCGTGGTGGCGGAGAGGGACACTGCCGGTCTGCGGCCGTCGATCGAAACCACGCTGCACGCGCTGCTGCCGCATCCGGTGGTGGTGCATGTGCATTGCGTGGAGACCCTCGCCTGGGCCTGCCGCGCCGACGCCGCGACCGCGCTGGCGCCGCTGCTGCACGGTCTGCGCTGGGATTTCGTCCCGTATGTGCGCCCGGGCGCGCCGCTGGCGCGCGCGGTTCGCACGCGCCAGCGGCCGGGGACGGAAATTCTCGTGCTCGGCAACCACGGCCTCGTCGTCGGCGCGGCCGATACGCAGGCCGCCGCGGCGCTGGTGGCCGAGGTGGCGCGCCGGCTGCGCCGCACCCCGCGCGCCGCACCCGCCGCCGGCGCGCTGTCGGCGCCGCCCGGCTACGCACCGGCGGCGGACCCGCTGACGCACGGCATCGCCACCGACCCGGCCGCGCTCGCCGTGGCGCGGCGCGGGTCGCTGTATCCGGACCACGTCATCTTCCTTGGCCCCGGCATCGTCGAAACGCCGGCGCACGCAGCAACAATGCTGGTCGTGCCCGGCGTGGGCGTGCTGCTGCGCAGCGGCGCCGCCGCCGGCGCGGTGGCGCTGGCACGCTGCCTTGCCGACGTGACCGCCCGCCTCGCTCCCGACGAACCGCTCCGTCCCCTGACGCCGGCGGAAGAATCGGAATTGCTCGGCTGGGATGCCGAGCAGTACCGCAAGGCGCTGGACCGGCGATGAGCGGCGTCGCCATCGGCCTCGACCTCGGCACCTCCGGCGTGCGGGCGGCGCTGGTGGATGCGGCGCGCGCGCCCCTGGCGATCGCCGCCGCCGCCATCGCGCCGGAGCGGCGGCGCGATCCCGAGGCCTGGTGGCAGGCGGCGGCACAGGCGCTCGATGCGCTGCGCGACCGCGCCGACCTCGGCACGGTGCGCGCGCTCGCGGTCGATGGCACGTCGGGCACGGTGCTGGCCGTCAACGCCGCCGGCACGCCGCTCGGGCCCGCCAGCCTCTACAACGACCGCGCCGACCCCGCCCTGGTCGCCCGCATCGCCGCCGCCGCCCCGTCCGGCAGCGCCGCGCACGGCGCCACGTCGCCGGCGGCGAAGCTGCTGGGGCTGCAGGACGTTCCGGGCATCGCCTGGCTGCTGCACGAGGCCGACTGGCTCGCCGGCCGGCTGTGCGGGCGGTTCGGGATGAGCGATGCCAACAATGCGCTCAAGACCGGCTACGACCCGGTCGCCCAGGGCTGGCCGGACTGGCTCGCCGCGGCAGGCGCGAAGCCGGCGCTGCTGCCGGCGGTGCAACCGCCGGGCACCGCGGTTGCACCCGTGCTGCCGGCCGTCGCAACCCGGTTCGGCCTGGCGGCGGACGCCGTGGTGGCGGCAGGCACCACCGATGGCTGCGCCGCCTTCCTGGCCACGGGTGCAACCAGGGCGGGGGATGGTGTCACCTCGCTCGGCACGACCCTGACGCTCAAGCTGCTGTCCGACGCCCCGGTGTTCGCCCCGACCTTCGGCATCTACAGCCACCGCCTGGGCGCGCGCTGGCTGCCGGGTGGCGCGTCCAACAGCGGCGGCGCGGCGTTGGCGCGGCACTTCGACGCGGCGACGCTCGCCCGCCTCTCCGCGCGCATCGATCCGGCGCGCGACAGCGGCCTCGACTACTATCCCCTGCCCGGCCCCGGCGAGCGGTTCCCGATCGCCGATCCCGCGCTGCCGCCGCGCGAGGCGCCGCGGCCGGCGGACGAGGCGGCGTTCCTGCACGGATTGCTGGAGGGGATCGCGCGCATCGAGGCGTTGGGCTATCAGCGCCTCGCGGACCTGGGCGCGCCGCCGCTGCGCAGCGTGCGCACGGTCGGCGGCGGCGCGGCGAATGTGGTGTGGACGGCGTTGCGGGCGCGCATCCTCGGCGTGCCGATGCTGCCGGCGCGGTCGCAGGAGGCGGCGGTGGGCACGGCGGGACTGGCGTTGCAGGCACTGGCATGATCACGCTGCCCGGCATCGCGCCGCTGCTGGCGCGCTATGCGGCGTTCCTGGTCGATCAGTTCGGCACGCTGCACGACGGCACCACCCCCTACCCCGGCGCCGCCGCGGCACTGCGCCGGATGCGGGCGGCGGGCAAAAGCGTCGTGCTGCTGTCCAACTCCGGCAAGCCCTCGGCGCCGAATGCGCGCCGGCTGGAGCGACTCGGCTTCGGCCCCGACCTTTACGACCTGCTGCTGACTTCGGGCGAGGCGGCGCAGCGCCTGTTGGCGCAGGACGCCATTCCGGCGGCCCGCGGTGCGCGGCGCTGCCTGTTGCTGGAGCGCGACGGCGACGGCGCGCTGCTTGACACGCTCGGGCTGACGCCGGCCGGACCGGACGCGGCGGAGCTGGTGATCATCGCCGGCAGCGAGGGCGACCGGCGCCCACTCGACTGGTACGACGCATTGCTGGCCGCACCGGCGCGGCGCGGCGTGCCGGCGCTCTGTCTCAATCCCGACCGCACCATGCTGACGCCCGCCGGCCTCGCGTTCGGCGCCGGACGCATCGCGGAATGCTACCAGGCGCTTGGCGGCGAGGTGACCTGGATCGGCAAGCCGCACCGCGCGATCTACGACATGGCGCTGGCCGCGATCGGCCATCCCGCGCCGGACGAGGTGGCGGGCATCGGCGATTCCGTGGAGCACGACATCGTGGGCGCGCGCCGCACCGGGTGCGCAGCGTGGCTGGTGCGGGCCGGCATCATCGACGGATGGGATGACTCGGCGATCGCAGCGGAATGCGCGCGGCGCGGCGCCCTGCCGGACGGATTGCTGGAGGCGTTCGCGTAATCAGCCGGCGAAGCGCGTCTCCGGCACGCCGCGCACGCCGAGGTCGTGGATCGCGAACAGCGAGCCGCGCAGCGCGCCGTCGCCGGGGAAGCGCGGCAGCGGCGGCCTGGCCATCGAGGTGACGTAGAGCACGTCAAGGTTCGGCCCGCCGAACATGGCGCTGGTGACTTTCTTCACCGGCATGGCGATGACGCGATCCACGCTGCCGTCCGGCCGGTAGCGCACCATCTGGCCGACATAGACCTGCGCGCTCCAGACGCAGCCTTCGGCATCCACCGTGGCGCCGTCGAAGCCGCCGCCGTCGGTCTTCGACCGCGTGCAGAAGGTCCGCTTGTTGGCGATCGCGCCGGTGGTCTGGTCGTAGTCGTAGGCCGAGATGGCACCGGACCACGTATCGGTGAAATAGAGCGTCTTGCCGTCGGGACTCCAGCACGGGCCGTTGCTGACCACGATGCCGGATTCGAGCTTCGTCACTTTCAGGTCGGGATCGAGGCGATACAGCGCGCCGTTCGGCCCCTCCTCCATCGTGTCCATCGAACCGGCGACGAAGCGGCCCCGCTTGTCCACCTTGCCGTCGTTCAGCCGGTTGTTCGGCCGGTCCGGCTCCGGGTCCGCGATCAGCGACACCTCGCCGGTGCCGAAGTCGAGGAAATGGAAGCCGCGCTCCAGCGACACCACGGCGCCGCCGGATTTGCGCAGGCACATCGAGCCGATTTTCTGCGGCACGTCCCACGCCCGCACCTCCCGCCCGTCGGCGGTGCAGCGGAACACGCGGCCATCGAAACTGTCGATCCAGTAGAGCCGCTGCTCGTCCACATCCCACAGCGGGCCTTCGCCCAGCGTGGGTTTCACGTCCACCAGCACCTCGATGCGCATGCGTCCCGCTCCTTCCATCCTGGACGTCAGGCCCGGTGTTCGCGCAGCGCCAGCACGGCGCCCAGCACGACCAGGCCGAAGATGATGTCGCGCACGGCATCGGGCAGCGTCGTGCCGGCCAGCAGCGTTGACAGCGCCGTCAGCAGCAGCACGCCGCCGAGCATGCCGAGATAGTGCCCGCGCCCGCCGGTGATCAGCGTGCCGCCCACCACCACCACCGCGATCGAGGGCAACAGGTATTCGTCGCCCATGCCGAGGCTTGCCTGGCCGGAGAAGCCGGACAGCAGGGTGCCGACCAGCGCGCTGCACAGGCCGGACAGCGCATAGACGCCGATCAGCGTGGCGCCGACGCGCACCGCGCTCAGCTTCGCCACCAGCGGGCTGTTGCCCACGGCATAGATGCGCCGCCCGAACACGGTGCGCCCGAGCAGCCCGGTTGCCGCGATCACGAACAGCACCACGAACCAGACCGCGGGGGTCAGGCCGGCCAGATGGCCGGTCATGAACCAGCGCTGCGCCGGCGAGGAAAATCCCGCCGGCGTGCCGTTGCAGTAGAGCAGCGCGGCGCCTTGCAGAATGCCGTTCATGGCCAGCGTCATCACGATTGGCGGCAGGCCGAGCAGCACGATGCCCAGCCCGTTGACGATGCCGAGCGCCACGCCGATCAGCAGGCCGAGCGGGATGACCCACAGCGCGATCGGGTCGGAGCCGTGGATCAGGCCGGAGGTCAGGATGCCGACGAAGCCGATCGTCCACGGCACCGAGAGATCGAGGCCGCCGGTCAGGATGACGGCGCCCTGGCCGAGCGCGAGGATCGCCAGGAACGACGACAGCACCAGCAGGGAATTGAAGTAGCCGAGATTGGTCAGGGTGCCGCCGAACACCAGTTGCGCGATCACGAGCACGATCGCGAACCCGGCATAGGCCGGCAGCGCGGTGCGCAGCGCCGGCCGGTTGCGCGTCAGCCAGCCCACGGCGGGAACCGATCGAGGGTGCGCCGCGGCGGCCCGCGGCGCGGCGGCGCGGGCGACGGGATGGTGCGCGGCGAGCGCCCCCGCCGCGCGCGCCGCCAGCCTGGTGCGCGCCAGCCGCAGATAGGACGCGATGGGCGACTGACGGTTCAACGACGCGACCAGCACGGCCAGCAGCAGGATCGTACCTTCCGCGATGGAGCTGAAATAGGCGGAAACGTTCAGCACCAGCAGGATGTTGACGACGATCATCAGCGTGTAGGCGCCGACGATCGAACCGATCGCGCCGCCGCGCCCGCCGCCCAGCCGCGTGCCGCCCAGCACCACGGCGGTAAACACCTGCAACAGCATCGGCCGCCCCACCAGCGGATCGGCCGATCCGGTCTGCGCCGAGACGAACGCGCCGGCGGCGCCGTAGAAAATGCCGGCCAGCACATAGGCGAAGAACTTGACGCGGCGCGCCGCCACGCCGGCGGCGTAGGCGGCTTCCTCGTCGCTGCCGACCGCATAGAGGCTGACGCCGAAACGGGAGTTCTTCAGCAGCAGCCAGACCGCGGCGGCGACCAGCAGCACCACGACCGGGGCGGGCAGGAAATGCGGGATCGCATTGGCAGTGAAGAAGGCGACGAACTCCGGCGCGATGGCGCCACCGGGCTTGTTCATGACCAGCAGAGTGATGCCCTGCACGATGAACATGGCCGACAGCGTCACCACGATCGCCTGCAGCCGCACGAAGGCGACAAAGCAGCCGTTGAAGGCGCCGACCGCCGCGCCGACCGCCAGCGCCACGCCGAAGCAGGCGGCCTGCGACAGGCCGGACGCGCCCATGATGCTGGCCAGCACGACGTTCACCAGCGACACGACGGCGCCGGTGGACAGGTCGAAGCCGCCGGTCAGGATCACCAGCGTCTGTCCCATCGCCGCCAGCGCCAGCGCCGCGCCGCCGGCGGACAGGAAGCTGAACTCGAAATAGCTGAATGGGCCGGGGGTGATCAGATCGACCGCCAGCAGCAGCGCCAGGAACACGGCGGCGGCGACGATCAGCCCGCGATGCCGGCCCAGGCGCGGCGCCCTGGCCGCACGGACGCCGCCGGCGAGCAGCGTCGCGCTCATTCCGCCGCCTGCCGCGGCGCGGTCGCCGCCTCGCCGAGGGCCGCGCGCATGATCGCCTCCTCGTCGATCGCGGCGCCGGCCAGTTCCTGCACGATGCGTCCTTCGTACATGACGGCGACGCGGTCGCACATGTTGACCAGTTCCGGGATCTCGGTGGAATGGAACAGAATCGCGCCGCCGGCGTCGGCGAAATCGCGCATCAGCACGTAGATCTGGTGCTTGGTGCCGACATCGACGCCGCGTGTCGGATCAAACAGCAACAGGATGCGGCTGCCGGCGAGCAGCCATTTGGCGATCACCAGCTTCTGCTGGTTGCCGCCGGAGAAGGCGTTGGCGGCGGTGTAGAGCGCGCGCGGATGCACGTCCACCTTGTCCAGCACGGCGGCAACCGCGCGCGTTTCCGCCGCGGCGTCGATCACGCCGTGACGGGCGAAACGCTGCACGACCGGCAGCGACACGTTGAAGCGGCCGGACATCTGCAGGAACAGGCCTTCGGTCTTGCGTTCCTCCGGCACCAGGCTGATGCCGATGCCGTCCCGGATGGCATCGCGCGGCGACGCCAGCACCACCCTGCGCCCGTCCACCGCGAGCGAACCCGACAGCAGTGGCGCCATGCCGAAACAGGTCAGGAACAGTTCCTGCTGGCCCATGCCCTGCAGGCCGGCGACGCCGAGGATTTCGCCGCGATGCAGCGCGAAGCCGGCGCCGTGCAGCTTGCCTGCGGTGCGCAGCCCGTCCGCCTGCAGCACCGGCGGCCCGGCCGGCGCGGTCGCGGGCCGCGGCGGAAACGTGCTGGACAGCGAGCGGCCGATGATCATGCGGATCACGTCGTCGTCGCGCACCTCGGCGACCGCGGCGGTGCCGATGCTGCTGCCGTTGCGCAGCACCGTCAGCCGGTCGCAAAAGCGCCGCACCTCGCGCAGCCGGTGGGAAATGAACACGATCGTCACCCCTGCCCGCCGCTGCGCCTCGATCTGCGCGCCGAGCCAGTCGATGTCGCGGCCGGAGAGCGTGGATGTCGGCTCGTCCAGCAGCAGGATGCGCGGACGGCGGAACAGCGCGCGCGCGATCTCGATCTTCTGCCGCAGCGCCAGGTCCAGCGCGCCGACCTCGGCGCGCGGGTCGATGTCATCGAGGCCGAGC
>JAJZVE010000077.1 GCA_021845835.1 Pseudomonadota bacterium
CAGTATCCACGCTAGCGGCTGGCGCGGCTGCAGGTGCCGTGCCAGCGGGGTTGCAAGCGGGTGGCTGCATCGCGGCCACGGACGCCGGCGCCGGCGGGGCCGAACCAAGTGTGGAACTACGACTTCATGTTCGACCGCTGCACCAGCGGCGAGCAACTGAAGAGCCTGACGGTGACGGACGCGTTCACCAGGGAAGGCCTGGCGATCGACGTCGACGGACGGCTCCGCTCGCCGCGGGTCATTGAGGTGCTGTTGCGGCTGGTGAGCGGCCGGGGGCGCCGGCGTTCCTGCGCTGGATCATCGGTCAGGGCATCGAGACGGCGCTGATCGAGCCGGGTAAACCGTGGCAGAACGGCGTGGCGGAGAGCTTCAACGGCAAGTTCCGCGATGAACGCCTGAGCCTGGAGTGGTTGCGCTCGCGGGCCGACGCGAAGGTCGTGATCGAGCAGTGGCGGCGACACGACAACGCGGTGCAGCCGCATTCGAGCCTGGGCTATCTGACGCCGGCGGCGTTCGCGGCCCGCTGTATCACCGCTTTGCCTGGGGCAACAGCAGCAATCAGGAGCCGGCCTGTCGAGTTAACCGTGGTCCGAAGAAACAGGGCGGGTCATTCTTTGATCGCTGATTGCAGTACCTATCGGCGTACGGGCTGTCGGCCTGGCCATACGCGAATCGGGTCGCTGCCATCCCAGTTCCGGGCGGCCTCGTAATAGGATAGGTAGATATCCTGTAGCTGCGGCGTTGACTCGATAATCTCGATCATTCCAGGCAGCTCCCCAGGGCCCTCGACATATACGATTCGTACGCCGCGGGGAGAGACGTCGCTGAACACCTCCTGATAGCCACTTGCGCTGTAACGCGCGAGGTCGGCATCGAAATCCGCCGAGCAAATGCCCCAGTGATGAAAGCCGTGCCCCCGTCGCGACACGGTTTCCCGGTACACTGAAGGCACGTCATTGTGTTGCTCGATGAGCTCCACCATGACGTGGCCGGCAAAGCCTACCGCCAGGCTTAGGCTGATGTCGGTTGGCTGACCGCGGTACCGCGCCAGCTTCGGAGAGAATGGCCCGGTGAGAAACCAGGGACCAATGCCGAGCCTGGCCGTGTAGTCCCGCATCCCCTGGCGGATATCCGACGTGGTGTACGCGAACTGGACGACGCCGCCGAACTGCGGGACCGAAGGAATGTTCATTGTCCGAAAAAACTCCATGCGTCCGACAAGCCGCTTTTTGCCAGATATGAAGTGGAGGACCGCCGGGCGGTGCCAACGGCATCGGCGCCGGGGTGATCGTGTTCGACCGCGACAAGGCGGCGCTCCGCGCGACGGTCCAGACACAAGCGGCACGGGGCACCAAAGTGTCGGGCAGGGCGGTCGTCTGACCGACCGTCCGGCGCTGCGTCGCGCCGTTGGCGACGTGGCGCAGGCGGTGGCCCGGCTCATGCGGGGCGGAATTTCGGGCGCCGGTCATCGACCCGCTTTGCCTTGGACAGCGCACGCTCCAGCGTGTCGGGCGGCAGCACCTCGATGTGGAACGTCACGTTGGTGTCGTTCTTCAGCTTGCGCTGCAGGCGTTCTTTCAGGTCCAGGCTGAATGCGTCGAAATCGGATATCTGCAGGGCCGGATCGTGCTCGACCAGCAGCGTCGCGTGATCCAGCGCCCCCTGCTTCTCCAGCACGATCTTGAACTCGACGCCGGCGCCTGCAACCTCCAGGACGGAACGTTGCACCTGGCTCGGATAGACGTTGGCGCCGCGAATGATCAGCATGTCGTCGAGACGGCCGTACACCCCGGCGGGCAGCCGCGGATAGGTGCGACCGCAGCCGCATGGCGCATACGTCATGTGGGACTCATCGCCGGAATAGAAGCGGATCATCGGCTGCGATTCGCGGCGCAGGTGGGAATAGACGATCGCGCCGCTCTCGCCGTCCGGGAGCAGCCGGTTCGGGTCGTCCTTGGCGACGATTTCGGTCCAGACCTCATCCTGCATCACGTGCATGCCGTGGCCCGCCTCGCACTCGGCGTTGGTGGACCACGGCGTCATCTCCGACGTGGTGGCCATGTCGCGCACGGTGATGCCCCAGCCGCTCTCCAGTGCGTGGCGCGTTCCAGGCACCGACGACCCCGGCTCGCCGATGAAGATGCCCAGCCGCAAAGGCGATTCCGCCGGCCGCAGGCCGATCTTGCGCGCCGTTTCCAGCATGTGCAGCGCGTAGGTCGGCGTGGTGATCAGCACGGTCGAGCCGATGCGGTACATCAGTTCGAGCTGCCGCTCGGTTTCCCCCGCGCCGAGCGGGAAAGCCGTGCCGCCCAGGCGTTCCACCCCGAGCAGCGCGCCCCACCCGCCCATGAACAGGCTGAACACCGTCGCCAGTTGCACCACGTCGCCGGGCCGCACGCCGCAGGTATACAGTCCCTGCGCCATCACGTCGGCAATGTAGTCCCAGTCCTTGCGGGAAAGCGCATACAGCGTCGGCTTGCCGCTGGTGCCCGAGGAACCGTGGACGCGCGCAACGTCCGACCGGCCGACGCCGAGATAGTCGCCGAACGGCGGATATTCCGCCTGGTTCTGGCGCAGCATGTCCTTGGTGATGATCGGCACGCGCTTCGTGAAGTCGTCGAGCGATCCGACCTGGTCGGGGTGGAAGTTGTGCCGGTCGTAGTGCCGGCGATAGAAGCCCAGAGTTCCATAGACATAATGCAACTGCGCCTGCAATGCCGCCAGGACCTCGGCTTCCCGTTGCTCGCGCGAGCGCGTTTCCTTGGCGCGATCCCAAAATTTCCCATCTGGCATGGCCGTGTCCTCCCCCCGGGGTGAGTGCTTTTTTTGGCCGGCTTATGGCGGGAAGGTTACTGAACAAACGCTTACTCGTCAAGTTGGTCCGCCGGCGCGGCCGGCTCGACCACCTTCCCGCCGATCAGCCGCGAATGGCCGAAAAACTCGCCGGCGACGGCGCCGGCCGCGTCGAGCAGGCTGACCAGATAGATGCCGATGCGGCCGTGCCGCGAACTCTCCCGCGCCACCGCCACCAGGCGCTCGCCGGGCCGCGCCGGCCGCAGGAACACGATCGAACAGTGATGTGCCACCGATCTCTCGTTGCGGCTGTTGCAGGCGCAGGACAAGGCGGTGTCCGCCAGCGTGAACAGCACGCCGCCGTGGCAGGTGCCGAAGCCGTTGAGCATGGCCTCGGTGACCGTCATGGCGAGCGTCGCCCGGCCGGGACCGGCCTCGATCAGCACGATCCCGAGTTGCCGGCTCACGCGGTCGCCGCGCAGCATGGCGTGCGCCGCCGCTTCGGCGATGGTCTGGCTGTCGGCTTCGGCGGTCGTGCGGCGATCTGGCATCTCTCTGCCCCCGTTGCGAAAGAGGGGTTGAGTATGCACGCGGAAATCTGCTAAACAAGCGATCAGTTAGTTGATGAGACGGAGGCTGCGGCGTGGCGACGACGACTGCGAAACGGCCGCCCAATCGCTGGCCGGCGCTGCTGGACGCCGCCGCCGCGCAGTTCGCCGGGCAGGGCTACCACGCGACCACCATCCGCGATCTCGCGACCGCGGCGGCCATGACGCCCGGGGCCATCTATTTCTTCGTCCCCACCAAGCAGGCGCTGCTGCTCGCGGTCTATGAGGAGGGCGTGCAACGCATCCTGCAACGGGTCGAGGCCGCGGTCGCGGGCGAAGCCCGGCCCTGGGAGCGGCTGGAGAAGGCGGTGCTCGCGCATCTCGAATCGGTGCTCGACGCCAGCGCCTATGCGCGCGTCGTGATCCGCATCGTGCCCGGCGATGTGCCGGAAATCGCCGCGGCGATCATCGCCCTGCGCGAACGCTACGAGGATCGCTTCCGCCGCCTGTTCGCCGACATCGCGCTGCCGCCCCGGCACGATGCGACCCTGGCGCGGCTGTTCCTGCTGGGCGCGATCAACTGGACGCCGGTCTGGTACCGCGCGGGTGGCGGGCATGACCTTCCCGCGATCGCGCACGAGCTGCTGGCACCGTTGCGCGCCCTTGTCGGCCGCGGGCCGGAGCGTTCCCGGCCATGACCGATCTGCCCCCCCTGTCGCCGCCGGCGCGCGTCCTGGTCACCAAGATCGGCCTCGACGGCCATGATCGCGGCAGCCGCATCGTCGCGGCCTATCTGCGCGACGCCGGGATGGAGGTGATCTACACCCCGCCGTGGCAGTCGATCGCGGCCGTGGTGCAGCTTGCCACGCAGGAAGACGTGGACGTGATCGGGGTCAGTTCGCTGGCGACCGATCATCTGCTCGTGCCGGGCCTGATGGCGGAACTGCGCGCGGCCGGTCTCGGCCATGTCGGCGTGATCGTCGGCGGCGTCGTCCCGGAGGATGAACGCCCGTCGCTGCTGCAGGCCGGGGTGGGCGCAGTACTCGGTCCCGGCTCGTCACGCGACCTCATCGTCTCCCATGTATGCGCGCTGGCACAGCAGGCCCGCCTGGTGCGCGATGCCGACCTTCAGGAGATCACGCCATGACCAGCCAGGCGGTGCAGCTTCCGCTGCCCGGATTCGACCAGGCGTTCGGGCAGTGGCGCGCGGAGTACGGCCGGCAGATCGGCCAGGACCGCACGCTGCGCAACCGCTCCGGCGTCGCGATCAAGCCGCTCTACACGCCGCGCGACTGGAGCGGCGAGCGCTATCTCGACGACCTTGGCTTTCCGGGCCAGTACCCGTTCACGCGCGGCGTCTATCCGACGATGCACCGTGGCCGCACCTGGACGCAGCGGCAGTTGATCGGCCTCGGCACGCCGCAGGACTACAACCGGCGGGTCCGGCAGATCCTCGACCTCGGCGCGACCGCCATCAGCCTGATCCCCTGCAACTCCGGCTTCCGCGGCGTCGATTGCGACGAGGTGGATCCGGTGCTGCTCGGCACCTGCGGCACCGTGGTCAACACCACCGGGCACATGGAGCAGGCGCTCGACGGCGTTCCGCTCGGCCGGATCTCGACCGCCATGAACGACCCGTCGCCGTTCACGCTGCTCGCCTTCACGCTCGCCGTCGCCCGGCGGCGGGGCATTCCCTGGACGTCGATCTCCGGCACGTCGAACCAGAGCGACTATCTTTCGCACTTCATCGCCAACCACATGTTCTACCGCCTGTCGCTGCCGGGATCGCGGCGGGTGCTGCTCGATCACATCGACTTCTGCCGCCGGCACGTGCCCGACTGGAACCCGGTCTCGGTGGTCGGCCAGCACATGCAGCAGGCCGGCGCCACCCCCGCCGAGACCATGGGGTTCACGCTGTCGACTGCCCTGCAGTATGCGCAGGATTGCGTCGCACGCGGCATGGACCTCGATGTCGTGCTGCGGCGGTTCACCTTCTTCTTCGACATCTCCCTCAGCTTCTTCGAGGAAATCGCCAAGTTCCGCGCCGGCCGCCGCATCTGGGCGCGGCTCGCGCGCGAGCGGCTCGGGGCCAGGGACCCGGCGAGCTGGCGGTTCAAGTTCCACGGCCAGACCTCCGGCGTCGATCTGACCGAACAGCAGCCGCTCAACAACATCGCGCGGGTCACCGCGCAGGCCATCGCCGGCATCCTCAGCGGCCTGCAGTCGATGCACACCGACGCCTACGACGAGGCGATCGCGACACCGACCGAGGCCACAGCGCGGATCGCCATCGCGACGCAGAACATCCTGCGCGAGGAAGCGCATCTGTGCGACGTCATCGACCCGCTCGGCGGCTCCTATTACGTCGAGAGCCTGACCGACCGCATGGAGACGGAGATCGCGGCGGTGATTGCCAAAATCGACGCGGCGGGCGGCATGTACCGCGCAGCCGAGACAGGATTGGTGCAGACCATGATCGGCGAATCCGCGCTCGCGTTCCAGCAGAAGGTCGAGAGCGGCGAACAGAAGGTCGTCGGCGTCAACTGCTATCGGATCGACGCGGAGGCCGCGGCGCAGAAGCCGACGGAACGGCCCGACCTGGCGCGGATGCGCCAGCACGTCGCCGCCTTCAAGGCGTTCAAGGAGCAGCGCAGCGCAGACGACGTGGCGCGTTCGCTCGCGGCACTCGCGCGCGCCGCCAACAGCCCGTCGGAGAACGTCTTCGAACGGGTGGTGGAGGCGGCCGAACACGGCGTCACCCACGGCGAGATCGTCGCCTGCCTGCGGCGGGAACTCGGCTTCGGCCAACCGCTCGTCTGCGCCTGATATGGCGGCCGCGGCGACCCTCGACGGCCTGGTCAGGCGGCTGGCCGCCGGCGAGGTCGCGGCGCTGGCGCGCTGCCTCACGCTCGCCGAGGACGAGCGCCACGCCGCGGCGCTGCTGCGGCGCATCCACACGCTGACCGGCCGGGCCAGCGTCATCGGCTTCACCGGCGCGCCCGGCGTCGGCAAGTCCTCGCTGATCGACGCCTATATCGGCGAGCTGCGCCGCCGCGGACAGACCGTCGCGGTGGCGGCGATCGACCCGTCGAGCCCGCTGACCGGCGGGGCGGTGCTCGGCGACCGCGTGCGCATGCATCGCCACGTCGCGGACGGCGGCGTGTTCATCCGCTCGATCGCCTCCCGCGGGCATCCCGGCGGGCTGTCGGAGAGCATCCACCGCACGATCGACGTCATGGACGCCTCGGGACGCGATGTCATCATCATCGAGACCGTCGGCACCGGGCAGTCGGAGGTCGAGGTCGCGGACATCGCCGATATCAGCGTGGTCGTGTGCGCCCCCGGACTCGGCGACGACGTGCAGGCGATCAAGGCGGGAATCCTGGAGATCGCCGACGTGCTCGTCGTCAACAAGGCCGATCTGCCGCACGCCGACCAGACGGTCAGGCAATTGCGGAACATGCTCCGGCTGCGCCGGCAGGCGTTCCAGGACGTGCCGGTCGTGGCCACCAGTGCCACCGAGGGACGCGGTCTCGACGAACTCCGTCAGGCAGTCGCCCGGCTGGACGCCGGCACCGCCGCCGGGCGGATCGAACGCAGGGTTCGCCGCATGCGGCGCCTGATCGCCCAGAAGGCCGCCGGGATCGTTCGCGGCCTGATCCTCGATCTGCCGGCCGCGGACATGGCGGCCCTCGCCGCCGCGGCCGGCGCCGGCGAGATCGATCTTGCCGCCGCCGCGATGCAGGCGCTGGCGACGGTCACGCCGCGCCGCGGATGACCGGCCGCGGGGGCCGGTGGCCACCGTCCCCCGCGCGCATCGCGGTCATCCCGCCAGCAGGTCTGCCAGCGTCAGCGCCACCACCGCCGTCGCCCGGTGCAGATCGGCGAGCGGCAGGCGTTCGTCGGCGCGGTGCGCGTTGGCGTCCTCGATGCTGCGCGGCCCGGCGCCATACAGCACGATCGGCACGCCTGCCGCCGCATAATGCCTTGCATCGGTGTAGAGCGGCACGCCGCCCGGCCGGATGTCCTCGCCCATCACCCGGCTGGCGTGGGCACAGAGCAGCGCGCTCAGGTCGGCCCCGCCGGGCGCCGGCGTCAGCGGCGTCGCCAGCAGGATGCGCCGCACCGCGGCCGCAACGCCGGGCACGCCCTGCGCCGCCTCGGCGATCAGGGCGCGCAGCTCCGCCTCCGCCGCCTCGGGCCGTTCCTCCGGCACGATGCGGCGATCGAGGCGGAACGTCACCCGGTCCGGCACCACGTTGGTGTTGATGCCGCCCGCGATCAGCCCGACCGTGAGCTGCGGCGCGCCGATGCCCGGAATCGCGGAGGCGCGCGCCGCCAGCGACGGCCGCCACGCATACAGCGCGGCGAGGATGCGTGTCGCCCCTTCCAGCGCGTCGATGCCGGTCCACGGCCTGGCCGCGTGCGCCGAGCGGCCGGTGACCTCGACTGCCAGATGCAGGCAGCCGTTGTGCGCCTCCACCACCGCGTAGGAGAACCCGGCGCCGATCGCCAGATCGGGCCTGCTGATGCCCTGTTCGAGCAGCCAGCGCGGCCCGATCTCGCCGCCGGTTTCCTCGTCGTAGGTGATGTGCAGCTCGACCGCGCCGTGCTGCGCCGCGCCTTCGTGTTCCAGCGCCAGCAGCGCGAAGGCGTAGGTGGCGATGTCGGATTTCGACACCGCAACACCGCGGCCGTACATCCAGCCGTCGCGGATCTCGGCGCCGTACGGATCGGCAGTCCAGCCCTCGCCGGGCGGCACCACGTCGCCATGCGCGTTCAGCGCCACCACCGGGCCGCCGGGACCGAAGCGCCGCCGCACCACCAGGTTCGTCACCGAGCGCATCCCGTGCGCGCGCACCAGCTCGGCGGGGATCACGTGCCGCTCCACCGTGAAGCCGAGTTCCGCCAGCAGCGCCGCGGTGTGCTCGGCATGCGGCGCGCAGTCGCCGGGCGGGTTGTCCGACGGCATGCGCACCAGTGCGGCCAGCAGCGCCGTTTCGCGCTCGCGCGCGCCGTCGAGGAAGGCGCGCAGCGCCGGGCGGTCGGTGGGGATCATCATGCCTGCTCCGCAAAATTCGTGATGATGCGATGAAGGACGCGCGCGCCGGCGGCGGCGTCGGCGTCGTTCACATGCTCGTCCGGGTGATGGCTGAGGCCGCCGCGGCAGCGCACGAACACCATGCCGATCGGCGCGATCGCCGCCATCTCCATCGCGTCGTGGCCGGCGCCGCTGGGCAGGTGCAGCACGCGATGGCCCTCCGCGGCAATCGCCGCCGCGATCTGGCGTTGCAGGTGCGGCGCGCAGGGCGCGGCGGCCTGCGCGTGCGTGGTCGCGACCTCGGCGGCAATGCCGCGCGCCGCGGCGATGCGGGCGATGGCGGCCCGCACGTCGCCGACCAGCCGCGCCCGCGCCGCGTCCGCCGGGGCGCGCAGATCGACCGGGAAGCGCGCGCGGCCGGGGATGACGTTGACGGCGCCGGGCAGCGCCTCCAGCCGCCCGACCGTGCCCACCGTGCCGGGCTCCGCCCGCGCCGCCGCCTCCACTGCCAGCACCGCCTCGGCGGCGGCGGCCAGCGCATCCTGCCGCAAGGCCATCGGCACCGTGCCGGCGTGGCCCGCCATGCCGGTGAGCGTGACCGCAAGCCGCGTCTGCCCGGCGATGGCGCTGACGCAGCCGACCGGCAGCCCTTCGCGCTCCAGGACCGGCCCCTGTTCGATATGCAGTTCCAGATAGGCGGCGATCTCGCCCGGCCGGCGCGCCGCGGCGCTGATCGCGCCGGGGTCGAAGCCGGCGCCGCGCAGCGCCTCCGCCATCGTGAGGCCGGCGGCGTCGGTGGCGTCGAGCAGAGCGGGATCGAAACGGCCGGTCAGCGCGCGGCTGCCGAGCATGGTGGCGCCGAAGCGCGTCCCCTCCTCGTCGCAGAACCCGACCACTTCGACCGCGACCGGCAGGCGGCGGCCGGTGCGGTGCAGCGCCGCGACGCAGGCGATGGCGGTGACGACGCCGAGCGGCCCGTCCCACCGCCCGGCGTCGCGCACGCTGTCCAGATGCGAGCCGAGCAGCAGCGCCCTCGCCCCCGGCGCGGCGCCCTCATAGCGGCCGACCACGTTGCCGATCGCGTCCTGCCGCGCGGCCATGCCCGCCTCGCGCATCCAGTCGGCGACCAGGGCGGCGGCGCGCGCCTGCTCGGGGCTTGCGAACACGCGCGTCAGCCCGTCCGGCTGCGACGAGATGGCGGCGAGCGCGTCGATGCGGGCGCGGATGGCCGCACCCGCCATCAGCGGCGAGGGAAGGTCCTGCATGGCGCCACTCTAGGCCGGCGCCGGCCCGGCTTAAAAGAAGGCGGGACGATGTATGCCGCACTCGGTCTTGGCGTGTCCCGCCCAGCGCCCGGCGCGCGCGTCCTCGCCCGGCCGCACCGCGCGCGTGCAGGGGGCGCAGCCGATCGAAGGAAAGCCGCGCGACAGCAGCGGATGGCGCGGCAGGCCGCGGCGGGCCAGTTCGTCAGCGACACGCTCCGCCGACCAGTCCGCCAGCGGGTTGAACTTGCGCCGCCCGTCCACGCTCTCGACGAACGCCAGCGCGCTGCGCGTCGCCGCCTGGCTGCGCCGGCGCCCGGTCGCCCAGGCGGCGAACGGCGCCAGCGCCCGCTCCAGCGGCGCCACCTTGCGCAGCGCGCAGCAATCGTCGGGCACGAACAGATGCAGGTCGCCGCGCGCATCGCGCGACGCCACCTGCGCCGCGTCCGGCGCCAGCGAGCGCACGTCGGTCAGGCCCAGCCGCGCCACCAGTTCGTCGCGATAGGCCAGCGTCTCCGGGAAATGCATGCCGGTGTCGAGGAACAGCACCGGCACCGCGGGGTCGATCCCGGCCACCAGCGCCAGCAGCATCGCCGAATCGGCGCCGAAGGAGGAGACGACGGCCAGCCGCCCGGCGAACGCGCCGGTGATGGCGCGGCGCAGCAGCGCGACGCCGGCGTCTTCAACGGAAGCGAGCGGAAGATCGGGCGGCGGGTCGGGGGAGATATGCGTCATAACGCTGGATTATGGTTTATATACCCGTTTTGAAAAGGTGGATTCTTCGTCATGCCATGACGAATCACGGATGCGGATGCGCGTCCAGAACAGGCGCGATCGGGTTGACGTGGATTATGCACGGCGCCCCGTCCGTTGCCGCAGCTTCGGCGTATGCGGCGCCCCGGCAAGCACGCCTGCAATAATTCCACGCCGCACTGCTCACGTATCTCTGTTTCTGCCAGTTCCGGCGGCAGGTGCAGACTGATACGATGTACGTGCGCAAAGATGACCGTCTGTGCGTGCTGAGCGAACCTCGGCAATCCAGCGCAGCTACACCTCTTGATCCTGCCATTGCCGCGGGCTGGTCTTGGCGGCGGGTGCTGAAGGGCACGGTCTATGCGGGCGTCGGCCTGCTCGGCACGATGGCGGTGCTGGCGGTGGGTCTGTTGCTGTTCGGTGGCGCGCTTCCGACCCCTGCGGTCGGCCCGCGGGCTACCGAGGTGACGCAGGAGCCGACCGCGCCGGCACCGGCCGCGACGATGCCGCTGGCGCGCCCGGCGTGGCTGGCGCAGGCGCAGGCGTTCGTTGCCTCGCTGCACCAGGGGATCGAGGATGCCCGCGCCACGCTGGGACGGTTGCGCGCGCAGGAGATCACGCTGCTGCGCGATCTGACGGCTGCCACGCCGCCGCCGCGCCCCCGGCTGACGGCGGTGACGGGGGCGGATGCCCCGGCGGGCCAGGCGGAAATTCCGGCGCAGGCCTTGCTGTCTGGTACGCCCGCCGATGTCCCCGCACCAACCCCGGCAGCGCCGCCGCATCCGGTGTTCCTCTGGTTCCTGCAACCGCACCATGACACCGCCGCCGCGCCGGACCACGGCAGCGGCGCGGCGGCGGGCGCGTCCGGACCAGGAGCAGCCTCGGCGTCCGCCGGTCCAGGCACGGCCGGCGCGGCAGGCGCGGGTGTGGGCAGCCCGGGTGGTGCCGCCGCCTCCGGCACCGGACATGGCAGCACGGGGAGCGGGACGGGCGCCGCAAGCAGCGGCGCGGCCGCCGCCGCAGGCGCAGGCGGCGCGGCTGCGTCCGGAGGCTCCGGACCTGGCGGTGCGCCCGGCGCCTCAGGCAGTTCCGCGGCCTCCGGCGCTGCCGCCGGCACCGGCGCGGCCGGCAGCGGCACGGGAGGGAGCGGAACCGGCAGCGGCGCCCCCGGCGCCGGCGCGAGCGGCACGGGAAGCTCAGGCCACGCGACCGCCGGAACCGCTGCGTCCGGTGCGGCGGGCAGCAGCAGC
>JAJZVE010000078.1 GCA_021845835.1 Pseudomonadota bacterium
CTCGGCAAATACGCCGACGGCATCACGTTCCAGCAGTACTGGGACCCACGGGTGACGTTCAAGGACCGCTTCTTCGGCGACGCAGGCAACTTCGCCGCGTACTACGCGAAGAACATCACGCGCCCGATCGCCTACCACTGCGCCGCCGGCGCCGCCTGCATCATCGCCTATGTCGAGGCGATGCAGGCGGCCAAGAGCGTGCAGCCGGCAGCGGTGCGCGACGCGCTGGCGACGCTCGACATCCAGACGCTGTACGGCCGCGTCAGGTTCACCCCGCAGGGCGACGGCGATGCGGTCATCATGGGGCCGGGCGTCGGGCAGGTGCAGCACGGCGGCATGGAATTCGTCTATCCGCCGAACGGCAAGACCGCCGACATGATCTATCCGATGCCGCGCTGGGACCAGCGCGGCTGACGCAGGCCGGCCGCCGCAATGCTGACGCTGCAGACGATCGCCGACGGCCTCGTGCTCGGCGGCCTTTACGCGCTGGCGGCGGTCGGCTTCTCGCTCATCTTCGGCGTCATGTCGGTGGTCAATCTCAGCCACGGCGTACTGGTGCTGATCGGCGGCTATCTCGCGTGGTTCCTGTGGCAAAGTCTCGGGCTCGACCCGGTGCTGGCGATCCCGCCGGTGATGGCCGTCATGTTCGGCCTCGGCTATCTCTACCAGCGCAGCCTCGTGCAGCTCGCGGTGGAGCGGGCGTCGCTGCTTGCCTCGATGCTGGTCACGTTCGGCGTCGCGCTGATGCTGCGCAACCTGCTGGTGCTGACCTTCTCGCCCGACTTTAAAAGCATCGCGCCGGCCTATGCCTTCGTGCATTTCCGGCTGGCCGGCGTGACCTTCGACCTGGTGCGCGTCGGCGCGCTGGCGGTGAGCCTGCTGCTGCTGTCGGCGCTGGCGCTGGTGCTGCGCGCGACGCGGATCGGCCGCGTGATGCGCGCCACCGCGCAGCAGGATCTGGCGGCGCGGCTGTGCGGCGTCGATGTGCGGCACGTCTTCGCCCTCACCTTCGGCGTCTCTGCCGCGTTCGCCGGGGCATCGGGCGCGATCATCGGACTGGTGCTGCCGTTCTCGCCTGCCGATGAGGGTCTGTGGACGATGAACGCCTTCGTGGTCGTCACCCTCGGCGGCGTCGGCAGTCCGGCCGGGGCGCTGGTCGGCGGCTTGCTGCTCGGCCTGATCAGCACCTTCGCCGCCCGCCTGATCGGGCCGGCGTTCCCGAACGCCATGATGTTCCTCGTCCTGGTTGCGATGCTGCTGATCCGCCCGGCGGGATTGCTCGGCAATGCGTGGCGGAGCCGCGCATGATCCGCGACGGCCTGCGCCAGCATTGGCTGTGGATCGCGGTAAGCGTCGCCGGCTTCGCGCTGCTCGCGGTCGCGCCCGCGTACCTTTCGCCGTTCCATGTGCGCGTCGGCGCGCTGTTCCTGTTTTCGGCGGGACTGTCGCTGGCCTGGACCATCCTGGGCGGCTTCGCCGGCTACTGGAGTTTTGGGCAAACCGCGTTCATCGGCCTCGGTGGCTTCACCGCGGCGCTGCTGGAGCCGTCGCTGCGCCTGCATCCGGCGACGCTGTCGCTCGCCGTCGGCGCGGTCGCCGCCGCGGCGGCCTGCGCGGTGCTGGCGGGGCTGCTCGCCTGGCCGATCCTGCGCCTGCGCGGCATCTACTTCGCGGTCGCCATGCTCGGCGTCGCGCAGGTGCTCGCGGAACTGACCAGCAACGTCGATGCCATCAAGGGCGCGATGGGCATCGTGCTGCCGCGCGTGGCGCTGCACGGCGTCGCGCAGCATGTCCTCTATTACCAACTGTTCCTCATGCTCGCCTTCGCGATCCTCGCCATCGCCTTCGCGATCAAGATCAGCCGGCTCGGCCAGGGCCTGATCAGTCTGCGCGAGGACGAGGACACGGCGCGCATGCTGGGCGTGCCGACGGAACGCTACAAGGCGGCGATGTTCGTGCTCAGCGCCACGCTCACTGGCCTGCTCGGCGCCGTCTATGCGCACAGCCTCGGCTACATCACGACCGACTCGGTCTATCGCACCGATTTCAGCCTGGACATGATCGTCTATTGCCTGCTCGGCGGCATCGGCACGCTGGTCGGGCCGATCATCGGCGCCGCCGTGATGACGGTGCTGACGCAGGTGGTGCTGGGGCAACTGCTCAGCATCCACATGCTGGTCACCGGCGCGCTGCTGGTGCTGCTGGTGCTGGTTGCGCCGCGCGGCATTGTCGGCCTGTTCTACCGACAGCGCCGCCCGCAGCCCGTCGCCGCCGAGACATGACCGCGATCCTCGAAGTCGAGCATGTCAGCCGGCATTTCCGCGGCCTGGTCGCGATCGGCGACGTGTCGCTGGCCGTGCCGCAGGGCAGCATCTGCAGCCTGATCGGCCCCAACGGCGCCGGCAAATCGACGCTGTTCAATCTCGTCAGCGGCTTCCTGCCGCCCAGCGCCGGCACCATGCGGTTCCGCGGCGAGCGCATCGACGGGCTGGGATCGGTGCGCATCGCGCAGCGCGGCATTGCGCGCGCGTTCCAGATCGCGCGCCCCTTCCCCAGCCTGACGGTGGCCGAGAACGTGCGCGTCGGCGCGCTGTTCGGCCGCGCCGGGCCGCGCGACGTGGCCGGCACCATGCGCGACGCGCTCGCACTGGCCGGCCTCGCCGACCGCGCCGGGCAGTTGGCCGCCGGCCTCACGGTCGGGCTGCTGCGCCGCCTGGAACTGGCGCGCGCCGTCGCCGCCCGGCCGCTGCTGCTGCTGGCCGACGAGCCGTGCGCCGGCCTCAACCACACCGAGACCGAGGAGATCGTCGATCTGCTGCGCGAAATCCGCACCCGCGGCGTCACCGTGCTGCTGGTGGAGCACGACATGGCGGCGGTCATGCGCATCTCCGACCGCATCTTCGTGCTCGACGCCGGCAGCAAGATCGCCGAGGGCGCGCCGGAGGCGGTGGCGCAGGACGCGCGCGTGATCGCCGCCTATCTCGGCACGCCGGAGCCGGCGTAGGCGGACGCGGCCGGCGCTACAACCCCAGGAAGGCGCGCTGCACGAATTCGTTGCCGAGCAGTTCGGCGCTCGGCCCGTCCAGCACGATGCGGCCCTTCTCCATGACGTAGCCGCGCCCGGTGATGCGCAAGGCCTGATGCAGGTTCTGCTCCACCAGCACGATGGCGACGCCGGAGGCGGCGATGCGCGCGACGATGCGGAACAGGTCCTGCACCAGCAGCGGCGCGAGGCCGAGGGAGGGTTCGTCCAGGATCATCAGCCGCGGCCGGCTCATCATGCCGCGCGCGATCGCCAGCATCTGCTGCTCGCCCCCCGACATCGAGCCGGCGATCTGGGCACGACGCTCGCGCAGCCGCGGAAAAATCGCAAACACCTGTTCCAGCGTCACCGCGGCTTCGTCCGCGGGGCGCGTCAGCGCTCCCATGCGCAGGTTGTCGAGGACGTGCATCTGCGGGAACACCAGCCGTCCCTCCGGCACCAGCGTGATCCCGCGCCGCACCACGACATGGCTCGGCCGGCCGTGCAGCGGTTCGCCGTCGAGGCGGATCTGCCCGGATTGCGGCCGCAGCGCGCCGGCGATCGCCTTCACGGTCGTGGTCTTGCCGGCGCCGTTGCTGCCCAGCAGCGCCACCACCTCGCCGCGCCCGACCTGGAACGAGACGCCGCGCACCACGGCGGCGCCATGATAGGCGCAGACCAGATCGGTCACTTCCAGCAGCGGCGCGGCGGTGGCGGGCATGCGCGGTCCGGCTCCGGCCAGGAGGGCGCGCGCAGCGTATCGGGCATCGGGCCGCGTACCAACTCCTCGCGATGCCCGACCGTCACGCGGGCATGGCCACCCGCTTGCCGGACCGCCCCGGTTCAGCCGCCCGGCGGAATGCGGCCTCTCAGCCGATCGGCTTCGCGCGCGCCAGGACCGCCTTTTCCGCATGCGGCTTCAGCGCCTCCAGCAGAAGGTCATACGCCAGTTCGGCCGACTGGGCGGCGCGGCGCAATGCCTCGTCGCCGAAATAGCGCTCCTCCTGCAAAATGCGGCTGCACGTGGTCAGGCCGGCGGCCCGGATGGCGTCGAGCGCCTCCAGGGCGCGCCGGCTGTGTCCCTCGTTGCCGCTGGCCAATGGCGGCCCCGCGAATTCGAGGCCGACTTCGGTTCCGCGGGACCAGCGCCGGCAGGCAGGGTAGGTGGCGCCGTCACGGATCCGCAGGATCACCGATTCCGGGACGATGAGCGGAATGTTGAACTTGACCCGTGCGCCGTGCGGCGAGATGTCCAGCACCATGCAGTCATAGGTGACGTTGCCGACGATGACCTGCCCCCCCTTGAGCACGCGGGTCCGCGGCGTGCGTCGCTGCTCCCGCCTGGGGAGGCTCTCGTCGGGCATATCATTGGACACAATGCACCATTATGCGCCGGAAACTTCCCGATGATCAGCCGTCCGGCCATCAAAAGCCCAGATTAGCCGCAGGTCGGGGGGGCCGCAACGGCGGCATCCGTCGGCAGTCCCGCCGGAGCGCACGGCCAATCCGGGGCGGCGACGAAGCGCCGGCTTGACAGCGACGCCCATCCTTGAAATATTTTCCACCGTCAGGAAAAAATTTCACCGCGTAGGTGGGGCATGGAGGGAGCGGTCCAGCCGCCAGGCCTGCAGGGCGAAGAAGATACCGCGCTGGCGACCCGGGCGGCGTGGCTCTATTACGCCGGCGGTCTCACGCAGTCGGAGGTCGCGGATCGGCTCGGCCTGGCGCTGGCGAAGGCGCATCGACTGATCGCGCGCGCAACCAAGGCCGGGCTGGTACGGGTGTTCGTCGAAGGCCCGATCGGCGGCTGCATCGCTTTGGAGGAGACCCTCGCCGCCCGCTACGGGCTGGCGACGTGCCGCGTCGTGCCGCCGCTCGACGAAGCGGGCCTGCCGCTGCGGGCGCTGGGGACGGCCGCGGCCTCGGTGCTGCGCGAGGCGCTGGAGCGCGGACGGCATCGCGTCATCGGCCTCGGCCACGGCCGCACCCTGGCCGCCGCCGTGGACGTGCTGCCGCGGATCCCGGCGCCCTCGGTGCGCCTGGTCTCGCTGCTCGGCGGCCTGCCGCGGCGCATCAGTTCCGGTCCGTTCGACGTGATCCACCGCGCCGCCGAGAAGACCGGCGCAGAGGCGTTCCTGCTGCCCGTGCCGATGATCGCCAATTCGCCGACCGATGCCGACGTATTGCGCCGCCAGCGCGGCGTTGCCGAAACGCTGGCGCTGGCGGCGGAGGCGACGCTGGTGTTCGCCGGCATCGGCGCGGTCGGCGAGGCGGCGTTCCTGCCGATGGCCGGCATGCTGGAGGCGGGGGAAGTGCGCGCGCTGCGCGCCGCCGGCGCCGCCGGCGAGATGCTCGGCCGCTACTTCGCCGCCGACGGCACGCTGATCGCGACCGACCTGCACGACCGCGTCATCGCCACCCACCCGAGCGCACTGCGCGGCGTGGTGGCGGTGGCCGGCGGCGCGGAGAAGACCAGCGCCATCCAGGCCGTGCTGTCCAGCCGCATCCTGGCCGGCCTGATCACCGACGAGCTGACGGCGCGCCGGCTCGCCGCCGAACCCGCATGACGCGCGAGACAAGGGAGAGACACCAGTGACCGAAAAGGCCAAAGACCTGTTTGACGCCTTCGTCGCCGGACACATCGGCCGGCGCGAGCTGCTGCGCCGCACCGCCGCCCTCGGCCTCGGCACCGCTGCGGCGGGCACGCTGCTGAATGCCGCACAGACGCGCGCGCTGGCGGCCGACTACAACTGGAAGGCGCACCAGGGCACGGCGCTGAGGCTGCTGCTGAACAAGCACCCGTACGCCGACGCGATGATTGCCGACATCGAGGCGTTCAAGAGCCTGACCGGCATGTCGGTGACGTGGGACATCTTTCCGGAGGACGTGTACTTCGACAAGGTGACGGCGGCGCTTTCGTCGCGCTCATCCGAATACGACGCCTTCATGACCGGCGCCTACCAGACCTGGCAGTACGGCCCGGCCGGCTGGCTGGTCGATCTCAACGAGTACATCAAGAACACCGCCAAGACGGCGCCGAACTACGACTGGGAAGGCGTGCTGGAGGGCCTGCGCGCCTCCACCGCCTGGTCGGGCAAGCCGGGTGACGCACTGGGCGGACCGGGGGCGAAGCAGTGGTGCGTGCCCTGGGGCTTCGAGCTGAACAACCTGAGCTACAACCAGCAAATCTTCGACAAGGTCGGCGTTCACGTGCCGAAGAACCTGCCGGAGATGCTGGAGGTCGCTGCCAAGATCACCAGGGACGCCGGCGGTCCGTACGGCATCGGCGTGCGCGGCAGCCGCTCCTGGGCGACCATCCATCCGGGGTTCCTGTCCGGTTACACCAACTACGGCGGCAAGGATTTCGTGATGGAGGGCGGCAAGCTGAAGGCCGCGATGAACTCGCCGCAATCGAAGGAGTTCACCCGGCTCTGGGTCGAGATGATCCAGAACAGCGGACCGAAGAACTGGGCGACATACACATGGTACCAGGTCGGCACCGATCTCGGCGCCGGCGCGTCGGGCATGATCTATGACGCCGATATTCTCGGCTATTTCATGAACGGCGGCGACAACAAGGAACGCGGCCATCTCGGCTACGCCGCCTTCGCCGCCAACCCGAAGGAAAGCGCGCCGACTGCGAACGTGTGGATCTGGTCGCTCGCGATGTCCAGCTTCTCGAAGAAGAAGGATGCCGCCTGGGACTTCATCCAATGGGCATCGGGCACCGACCATCTGCTGTTCGGGGCGCGCAAGATGGACATGGTGAACCCGGTGCGCACCAGGATCTGGGACGATCCGGAATTCAAGGAGAAGATCGGTCGTTATCCCGGCTATCTGGAGCAGTACACGCAAACGGCGCCGAAAGCGAAGATCTACTTCACGCCGCAGCCGCTGTTCTTCAACCTCACGACCGACTGGGCGGCGGCGCTGCAGCAGATGGTGACCAAGAAGGTGCCGGTCGACGAAGGGCTGGACAAGTTGGCCGAGAGCATCAACCGTCAGCTCAAGGGCGCCGGTCTCGGCTGATCGGCGGCTCCCCCTCGCCCGGCGCGCCGTGCCGGGCGAGGGATCGCCCCCGACGCCCGCAACAGGCAGGACCATGTCCGAGATCACCCATCCCGCAGCCGCCGTCCGTGCCCACGCCGCCGGTCCGCGCGCGGCGCGGCTGCTGCCCTATGTGCTGAGCCTGCCGGCGCTGCTGGTCTGCATCGGCATCCTGGTCCCCTTCGGTACTGCCGCCTGGTACAGCCTGCAGCGCTACAATCTGGCGATGCCGTCCACGCGCGGCTTCATCGGCCTCGCGACATATCTCGACTTTGCGAGCGATCCGGATTTCTGGAACACCGTGGAAGTGTCGGCGATCTACACCGCCGCGACGGTGATCCTGGAACTGCTGCTCGGCCTCGGCATCGCGCTGCTGCTGCGCGAACGCACGCGGCTGAACAACGCGATTTCGGTGGCGCTGCTGCTGCCGCTGATGACGGCGCCGGCGATCGCGGCGCTGATGTGGAAGCTGATGACCAATCCCGGTTTCGGCGTGCTGAGCTGGGTGGTCAGCCGCGGCTTCGGGCTGACCGATT
The DNA here is from genome assembly GCA_021845835.1 of Pseudomonadota bacterium. The sequence goes on from JAJZVE010000078.1 coordinate 7,606, forward strand.
TCAAATGGGCCTCCGACCCGCGCACGTCGATGCTGACCGTGGTCCTGGTGGACATCTGGGTTTACACGCCGTTCATGATGATCCTGCTGCTGGCCGGCCTGCGCAGCCTGCCGACGCAGCCGTTCGAGGCGGCACGGCTCGACGGCGTGCCCGGCCGCTTTGTGTTCTTCCGCATCACGCTGCCGATGCTGATGCCCTACATCGTCACCGCCACTCTGTTTCGCCTGCTTGATTCCATCCAGCAGTTCGACATCATCTATGCCATGACGCAGGGTGGCCCCGGTGACAGCCTGATGGTGTTCCAGGTGCGCGCCTATCTGGAATTCTTCCAGTACACCAACGTCGGGCGCTCGGCCGCACTGATGATGATTCTGTGGGCAATCACCTACGCCCTCTCCAACGTGTTCGTGAAACAGTGGCTCAAGCTCAGGGAGCGTACGCATGGCGCACGCTGACGCCCGCGCCGCGCTGCTGCCGCGACTGCTGCGCGGGGCAGCACTCGCGGCGGTGGTGGTGTTCTTCCTGTTCCCGATTGTCTGGATCGTGCTGATGAGCTTCCAGACCAACGAGCAGATCCTGCGCATCCCGCCGCGCCTGCTGTTCACGCCGACAATCATCAACTACAAGGCGCTGATCTCCGGCAAGCTGGTGACCGCCGCCGGTTCGCTCGACCTGCCCTTCATGCGCAATCTTGGCAATTCGGTGCTGCTGTCCACGGCATCCGTGCTGGTGTCGCTGCTGCTCGGCGTGCCGGCGGCCTATGCCTTTGCGCGCTTCCACTTCCGCCTTGGCGAGAACATCGCCTTCACCCTGCTGTCCTTTCGCTTTGCGCCGCCACTGCTGGTGCTGCTGCCGCTGTCGCTGTATTTCCAGGATCTCGGCCTCGCCAACACCTACACCGGCCTCGTCTGGGTCTATCAACTGATCTGCCTGCCGCTGATCCTGTGGATCGTGCGCGGCTATTTCGAGGATGCCAGCCCCGACGTGGAGTACGCATACCGCGTCGATGGCCATTCCTGGTGGCGCGCTTTCACCCGCATCGCCATCCCGCTGGCGGGACCGGGGATCGCCGCCGCCGGGCTGCTCGCCTTCATCTTCGCCTGGAACAACTTCGTCTTTGCGCTCATCCTCGCCTCCGCGGACAAGCAGCCGGTGACGGTCGGCGCGCTCGCCTTCGTCACCGCCTCCGGCATCCAGTACGGCCAGATCGCCGCCGCCATCGTGCTTTCCATCCTGCCCACGCTCGCGCTCGCGCTCTACGCGCAGCGCTGGCTGGTTGAGGGCCTCAGCCTCGGAGCCGTCAAGGGATGAGCGGCCATCAGGGACTTTCCGTGCGCGCGCTGCAGGTGTCGTTCGGCCGCAACCATCTGCTGCGCGGCATCAACCTGGACGTGGCAGCCGGCGAGACGCTGGTGCTGTTCGGCCCGTCCGGCGTCGGCAAGACGGTGCTGTTGCGCGCCATCGCCGGGCTGGAGCCGGCGGCGCGCGGACAGGTGAGCATCGATGGCCGCGACGTCTCGACGCGCGGGCCGGAGGCGCGCGGCATCGGCATGGCGTTCCAGAATTTTGCGCTCTATCCGCACATGTCGGCGCGCGACAACATCGCCAGCCCGCTGCGGGCGCGCGGCGTAGCAAGGGTCGAGATCGACCGCCGCGTCGGCGCCGTCGCCGACCTGCTGCGCATCGCGCATGTGCTCGGCCACGCGCCGAAGGAACTTTCCAACGGCCAGAAGCAGCGCACCGCGCTGGCGCGCGCGCTGGTCGGCGAGCCGGGCGTGCTGCTGCTCGACGATCCGCTGCGCAACGTGGACGCCAAGCTGCGCTACGAGATGCGGCTCGAACTGCCGCGCCTGCTGCGCAATGCCGGCGCGGCGACGCTGTACGTGACACAGGACTACCGCGAGGCGATGGCACTCGGCGACCGCGTCGCCATCCTGCTCGACGGCAGCATCGCGCAACTCGCCGCGCCCGAAGAAATCTACGACCGCCCGGCGGCGATGACGGTGGCGCGGCTGTTCGGCGACCCGCCGATCAATCTGCTGGCGTGCCGGCCGGCGGACACGCCCGGCGGCGTGCAGGTGACGGCGGCCGGGCTGCGGCTGACGGTGCGCGCGGAACGCAGCGCGGCGGGGCGCGACTGCCTGCTCGGCCTGCGCCCCGAGGCGATCGCCGTGCATGCAGAGCCGCGCCCCGGCGCCGCGCCGGCGAAGGTTCTCGCGGTCACACCGCTGCATGAACGGCTGGTGGTGCTGCTGCACGCCGGCGGTGCGGAACTGGTGGCGAGCGTGCTCGGCGAGGTGCCGGCACCTGACGCGCCGGCATGGATCACCGCCGAAACCGCGCAGGCGGCGCTGTTCGATCCGCAGTCCGGCGCCCGCATCCCGGCCCCCGCCCCGGTGCGCGAGGCGGCATGACGCTCGCGCTCGAACAGCTCAGCAAGACCTATCCCGGCCGCGACGGCCATCCGGTGCGCGCCGTGCTCGGCCTCGATCTCACCGTCAACGACGGCGAGATCGTCGCCCTGCTCGGCTCCTCCGGCTGCGGCAAGACCTCCACCTTGCGCATGATCGCCGGCTTCGAGAACGTTACCGCCGGCAGCATCACGCTGGCCGGACGGCGCATCGACGCGCTGCCGCCGGACAGGCGCCATGTCGCGATGGCGTTCGAAGGCTACGCGCTGTATCCGCCGCTGACCATTGCCGAGAACATCGGTTTCGGCCTGGTGCGTGACAGGCGCAGCATGTCGCGCCAGCAGGCGGCGCAGCGCGTGCAGGAAATGGCGGAGATGCTGGAAATCGCGCCGCTGCTGCCGCGGCGCCCTGCCGGGCTGTCGGGCGGCCAGCAGCAGCGGGCGAGTCTGGCGCGCGCGCTCGCCCGCGACGCCGACCTGCATCTGCTGGACGAGCCGATGGGCCAACTGGAGCCGCAGTTGCGCGCGGTGCTGCGCGGGCGCGTCAAGGCGGCGCTGAAATCGCGTGGCCGCACCGCGGTCCTGGTCACACACGACCAGACCGAGGCGAACGCGATGGCCGACCGCATCGCGGTGATGGAGGGCGGTGTGCTGCAGCAGTTCGGCCCGTCCGCCGCGCTGCGCGACCGGCCCGGCAACCTGTTCGTCGCGACGTTCCTCGGCGAACCGCCGATGAACGCCCTGCCGGCGCGCGTGCAGCCGGACGGGCTGCGTCTTGTCGATGCGCCCGATCACCTGCTGGCGCTGATCGGCGTGCCGTTACCGCACACCGCAGCCAACGTCGTGCTCGGCATCCGTCCGCACCACATCCGGCTCGGCACGGGTGCGTTGCACGGCAGCGTCATCTCCAACCAGTGGCTCGGCGACCAGGCGCATATCGTGATCGAGATGCACGAGAAAGTCATTGTCGCAGTCAGCCATGTCCGCGTCCCGGTGCGGGTCGGCGAGAACGTCGCCTTCGGCTTCGGCGCCGAGCACACGCACATCTTCGACAGCCAGACCGGCGCGGCACTGGCGCACGGGACGCAGCGCGCATGATGCGGCTGCCCAAGATCTGTCGTAACTCCCTCTCCGCCCCGGCGGGGCGGAGAGGGAACAGGCGTGCTGGACGTTTCTTCACAGCCGCATGCGGGGGCATGACGACGACGCGCTGGCGGCGCGGACGACAGATATGACCCGCCCGGTCCTGCTCGCGCTCGATTCCGGCACCTCCGTCGTCAAGGCGGTGGCGTTCGCCGCTGACGGCGCCATCCTCGCGACGCGCAGCCGCCCCAACACGTACCGCACGCTGCCCGGCGGCGGCGCGGAACAGGACATGCGCCGCAGCTGGGACGATGCCGCCGCCGTGCTCGCGGACCTCGCCGCCGCACTCGCTGCACACCATGCGGACGCGCAGATCGTGGCGCTCGGCATCACCGGGCAGGGCGATGGCACCTGGCTGATTGACACAGACGGCGAACCAGTCGGTGACGGCTGGCTGTGGCTGGATGCCCGCGCCGCGGCAATCGTCGAGGAACTGAAGGCGAGCGGCGCCGCCGCCGAGGCGTACCGCTTCACCGGCACCGGCCTT
>JAJZVE010000079.1 GCA_021845835.1 Pseudomonadota bacterium
GACGGCATGGGCACGGCGCCACTGCCGCCGCCGCATCCGGATTTCGTGACTGCGATGGGCCGCACCAACGACGCCATCATCTTCGGCGGCCGCGTGCATCTGTATGTCACCGGCCCGGCGGGGGAGGCGCGCGATCTGGCCAAGGCCCTGCCCGCCGCCGCCTCGCGCGACTACGGCCGCCCGTTCGCCGCGATTTTTCGCGCCGCGCACGGCGATTTCTACGCCATCGACAAGCGTCTGTTCTCGCCCGCCGAGGCGCTGGTCACCGCGCTGGACACCGGCGAGACGTTCCATGCCGGGGGGCTGGCGCCGGCCCTGCTGGATGCATCCTTCGCGTGACGCGCATCGCGATCGCGACCGACGGCAACGACTGGCACGCGCGCGCGCTCGGCGCCGCTTTCGCGGCGCTGGGGGCGACCGTGGTGCGGTTCAGGCTGGAGGCCGCCGCGTTCGCGACCGGGCGCACGCATGGGATCGACCTGCCCGGCTTCCCCGGCCAGCCCCCCGACGCCGTGCTGGTGCGCAGCATCGCCGGCGGCAGCTTCGAGGAAGTGACGCGCCGGCTCGGCGTGCTGCACGCGCTGACGGCGCTGGGCGTGCCGGTGTGGAACGAGGCGCGCGCCATCGAACGCTGCGTGGACAAGTCCATGACCAGCTTCCTGCTGGCGCAGGCCTCCATCCCGACGCCGGAGACCTGGACGGTAGAGGGTACGGCGCGTGCCCGTGCGGTGGTGGCGGCGGGCGGCGAATGGGTGCTGAAGCCGCTGTTCGGCGCCCAGGGCAACGGCCTGCGCCGGATCGCGGCGGCGGACGAGTTGCCGGGACCGGAGGTGGTGGCGGGCGTCTATCACCTGCAACGCTACGTGCGCCCGGCCGGCCAGGGGTTTCGCGACCATCGCGTATTCGTCTGCGCCGGGGATGTGCTGGCGGCGATGACGCGGCGCGGCGCGTCCTGGATCACCAATGTCAAACAAGGTGGCGTGCCGGAGCCGCTGCAACCTGACCGGGAGATGGCGGCGTTGGCATTGCGCGCGTCGGCGGCTGTCGGCGCGGCGTATGCCGGCGTCGATCTGCTGCGCGACGAAGCCGATCAATTGTTCGTGCTGGAGGTGAATTCGATGCCCGCGTGGCGCGGCCTGCAGCGCGTCACCGATGTGAACGTCGCGCTGCGGCTGGCCGGCGCGGTGCTTGCGGCAGCACGGCAAAGACGATGACCGCGCCTTGCGGACTCGATCCGCCATGACCGGAACAGCGACGATCGCGGCGGCGTTCCGCGCCGCCTGCGCGACCGAGCTTGCGGCATTGAAGCCAGGCAACGTGCATGTGCATACGCCCGGTCACGGCATGACGGCGGCGGATTTCCTGCGCAGCGCCGAGGCGGCCGCGCCGCCTCTCTGTCGCGCCGGCGCATCGCTCGGCGCGCGCGTGCTGGCGGCGGTGACGGCGACGCGCGCTGCCGTCGGGCAGAACACGAATCTTGGCATCCTGCTGTTGTGCGCGCCGCTGGCGATGGCGGCGGAGGCCGGCGGTGCGCTGCGCGCGGTACTCCCCGCGGTGCTGGCGCAGGCCGATACCGCAGACGCCGAAGCGGTGTTTCGCGCAATCGTGCGCGCCTCTCCCGGTGGCCTGGGCGATGCCCCGCAGCACGACGTGCGCCGGCCGGCGACGGTGCCGCTGCACGCCGCGATGGCCGCGGCAGCCGACCGCGACGCCATCGCCCGGCAATATGTCAGCGGATTTGCCGACGTGTTCGATGTCGGCGTTGGCGCCTTTGCCGGTGCATGTGCGCGCGGCCGGACGGCGCCGTGGGCGGCGGTCGCGGCCTATCTCGCCTTTCTCGCCGCATTCCCGGACAGCCATGTGCAACGCAGGCATGGCACTGCCATCGCGGCGCGGCTGCAAACGCAAGCCGCACCGTGGCCTCGGCGCCTTGCTGAAGCCGACGATCCGGCGATGCTCATGTCCGATCTGCTGGCGTGGGACGCGCATCTGAAACGCCACGGCATCAACCCCGGCACCAGCGCCGATCTGACGGTCGCCAGTATTTTCGCGCATGCGCTTCGCGGCGACTTGCGGCCGGCAGGCCTGGATGGTTGAGTTCATGGCGCATGCGCGCCCGATCGCATCGGCGTGATCAGGCGTGGCGCGGCGCGGTTCCGCACCCCCGAGGGAGGAATGGACGATGGCGACGATCAACAAGGTCTGCGTAGGCGAGTCGCTGGTCGGCGACGGCAACGAAGTGGCGCATATCGATCTCATCATGGGGCCGCGCGGCAGCGCCGCCGAATCCGCATTCTGCCATGCGCTTACCAACAACAAGGACGGTTTCACCACTCTGCTCGCCGTGATCGCGCCCAATCTGCCGACCAAGCCGAACACGGTGATGTTCAACAAGGTCACGATCAAGGGCGCGAAGCAGGCGGTGCAGATGTTCGGCCCGGCACAGCACGCGGTGGCGAAGGCAGTGGCCGACAGCGTTGCCGAAGGCGTGATCCCGGCCGATGAAGCCGACGACCTGTTCATCTGCGTCGGCGTTTTCATCCACTGGGACGCGGTTGACGACAAGAAGATCCAGGACTTCAACTATCGCGCCACCAAGGAATCGATCGCGCGCGCCGTGCGCGGCGAGCCGAAGGCGGCCGAAGTGGTGCGCCAGCGCGACACCGCGAAGCATCCGTTCGCGGTCTGACCGCGGGCGCCCGACCGGCGGCGGCGCGCTATCGGTTGGCCGCCGCCAGGTCGGCAGCGTCGAGCGTGCCGGCGTGCAACGCGCTCGCCACCAGCGCCCCCGCCGTGCCGAGTTCCGCCAGCGCCCGCAAATCGGCGGCATCGCGCACCCCGCCCGCGGCATGTACGGCACGATCGCCGGCGCGGCGCCGCAGTTCTTCAACGCGCGCCAGGTCCGGCCCGGCTGCCGCCCCCACCGCCGCCAGCGTCATCGCGATCACGCGCCTCGGCCACAGCGCCGTGTCGGCGAGAATCCCGGCCGGCCCCTGGAATGCCGCCCCGCGGAAATCCAGCGACAGCACCACGCGCGGATCGTCGCGAACGGCGCGCAGCAGCGTCGCGTCGTGCTGGCTTTCCGAACCGAGCACCGGCACCAGTCCCGAAGCAAGCGTCGCCGCCACCGCGGCGGCATCGCGCATACCGCCATCCAGCCAGATCTCCAGCCCCGGATGCGCGCGTGCCAGGTCGCCAAGCAGCGCCGCGTGACTGCCGCGCCCCTCGATCGCGTCCAGGTCGGCCACGTAGAGGCGGCGGAACGGATGCAGCCGCAGCAGCCCGGCCAGCACGTCCGCGGGCGCGCTTGATGGACTGAGCGGGGTCACGATGGGGCGATAGGCATCGCGCTGCCCGCCGCGCGCATGCACGACCTGACCGGATTTGAGATCGAGAACGGGGATCACGTCCATCTGCGCTATCCTTCCCCGCGAGGCGGCGGCGTCAAGGAGCGGACGATGGCGAAAGCGGTGATCGGCTGGGACGTCGGCGGGGCGCATGTGAAGGCGGCGCGCATCGAACGTGGCCGCGCCGTCGCGGCGCTGCAACTCCCCTGCCCGCTGTGGCTCGGCCTGGACCAACTGCCGGCGGTGATCGCCGACGCTTCGGCCCGGCTCGGCGCGGCCGATCGGCACGCCGCCACCATGACCGGCGAGCTGGCCGATGCGTTCGCCGACCGGGCCGAAGGTGTCGCGCATATCGCCGGCGTGCTGGCCGGCGCGCTCGCCCCGCCGAGCTGCACATCTGGGCCGGCCGCGCCGGTTTCCTCCCACCCGAGGCAGCCGGCGCCCGCGCCGCCGACATGGCCTCCGCCAACTGGCTCGCCACCGCCGCGCTGGCGGCACGCGAGGTGCCAAACGGGCTGCTCGCCGACATGGGATCGACCACGACGGATCTGGTGCCGCTCGCCGCCGGCGCCCCCTGCCCCGCCGGCCACACCGATGCCGAGCGGCTCGCCTGCGGCGAGCTGGTCTATACCGGCCTCGTGCGCAGCTTCGTCCTGGCGCTCGCCGAGCGAGTGCCGTTCGCTGGCGCCTGGACGCCGCTCACCGGCGAGTATTTCGCCACCAGCGCAGACGTGTACCGCCTGCTCGGGGCACTGCCGGAGGGGACAGACCAGATGCCGACCGCGGACGGGCGCGGCAAGACGGAGGCCGCGTCGCGCGCCCGCCTCGCCCGCATGGTCGGCCGCGACGCGGCGGAGGCGCCGCCGCGGGCGTGGCGCGACCTCGCTGCCTTCCTGGCCGAAGCGCAACTGCGCCGGATCGCCGACGCCGCCCTGCTGGTGCTGTCGCGCACCGCCCTGCCGGCGGAGGCGCCGGTGATCGGCGCCGGCTGCGGGCGGCACGTCACGCGGCTTCTGGCGGAGCGGCTGGGCCGGCCCTGGCGCGATTTCGCCGCTCTGCCGCCGCTCGCCGGACTGGCGGCCGAGACGGCCGACCAGTGCGCGCCGGCGGTCGCGGTTGCATTGCTGGCCTCGCCTCACGCGCCATAGTGCGCCCGCACTGCCTCGGTCAGCCAGCCCCACGCCTCCTGCTCCGCCGGCCCGGCGGTCTTGCCGACTGCGACGGCGAGATGCGCCATCTGCTGTTCGACCTCGGCGCGCGGCAGCAGGAACAGTCGGCTGACCAGGATCGCGCCCTCGACCACCGCCGCTTGCGCGCGATTGAAGCCCTGGAACGGCGCATGCTGGCCGCGATGCACCACGCGGCACGAGAGGCGCGGGCGCTGCGGGTCGTCCGCAACAGCGACCACCCGCAGTTCGGCATGCGCCAGCGCCGCCGCCAGCCGCGGCGGGCGCACGCGGTCGGCGGGCACGCAGGGCCAGTCGCGCCGCCCGGTCAGGCAGCCGGCGAAGATGCGCACGTCATCGACGTAGTTCGCCACCAGCTCGGGCACCTGCAGCAGGTTGTCCAGCGTCACGGAGGGGCGGAACGGCGCGATCACCCAGCCGCCCGGCGCCTCGATCAGCCCGAACGGCGCGACATGCACGGCACCCGCGGGCGTGCAGGTGGTGATGATCGTCTCACGTATCATCGCGGTACCGTCGCCTGGCGCGCAGCGTATGCCCGGCTTCGGCCAGCCGCCCCGCCGCGCGCGGGGGCAGGGGCGCGGCGCAGCCCCAGTCGAGCGGCGCGTCCTGCGCATAGCGCTTGCCAAGCCGCCAGGCGATCTGCGCCTTCGCCAGCTCGGTGCCGAGATAGAAGGCGTGCGCCCCGTCCCGCGCGACATCGAGTGCCGGGAAGAACGCCAGCGCCTCGGTGCCGATCTCGTGCCGGCTTCCGTTGAAGGCGTGAATGCCGTCCGGTGCCACCGCGATGCGCCAGTTGGCATCGCGCACCGACGCCGCATCGTCGGCGATGTCGGCCGCGCTGGCGGCGAACGGGCGGCGGTCATGCACCTGCAGCAGTCCGCTCGCGTAGCCGCGCGGCAGGTCGCCGTTGGCGCGCGCGGCGTGCATGATGCGCCGCGCCATATCGTGCTCGGCGACGGTGCGGCGCGTGTGCGGGCTGACCTGCACCACCAGCACGTTGCGGATCGCGAGTTCGGAACAGATGCCGAGCAGCAGCGCGGTCACACCGGAGGAGTCCGCGTCGGTCAGTTCCGTGAGGTTGCCGGTGCCCATCAGCAGCTCCGCCCGCGGCAGGCGTTCGCGCAGGCGCGCATAGCGGCCGAGCGAGGCGGTGAAGCCGGCATGGATCGGATCGAGGATCGGATCGAGCAGGCAGGCCATGCCGCGTGTTTGCGCCAGCGCCGCGGCCCGCAGCAGGCTGTCGAGGTCGCCGTGCGCATGCGGGATCAGCACCGGCACGGCCGCCGTGCCCTCGGCCACGTCGAGCGTCGCTTCGGTCAGGCTGAGCAGGACATCGGCGCCCGCCAGGGCGCCGCGGCGCAGTTCGTCCGGGTCGCCGGAATCGATGCTGACGCGATGGCCCGCCGCCTTCAGGGCGCGTACCGCATCCTCCAGATGCGGGAAGGCGAAGCCGGGCCGGCAGCCGAGATCGATCACGTCCGCACCGTCCGCCCGCAGCGCAGCCGCGCGCGCGACCAGGGATTCGAGCGGCTGCGTCGCGGCATCGACGATCTCGGCGAAGATGCGCGTGTCGTGGCACGACAGATCGGCGGGCCGGGCGCCGAAGCCGAGGAAGGCGGGCAGGTCGGCCAGCTCGTCCGGGCCGGGCACGAACGGCACGCCGAATTCGTCGGCCAGCGCCTCGGCATCGACGCCGGCGCGGCCGGGCAGGATAACGCGGTCGGCCGGCAGCGGGCGCGGCAGGCGGCGGCGCAGGATCGGCGCCGTCATCAGCGCCGCCACCTTGACGCCGACATTCAGCACCTGCCAGGCGAAAGGCGGCTCCGCCAGACCCTGCAGCAGCCGGCGCAGCCGCGCCTCGGCCAGATGGCCGGTCAGGAACAGCAGCCGCTCAGGCATCGTCGGCCAGCGCGGCGCGGCGCGCGTCCAGCGCCGTTCGCAGCGCATCCAGCGAAAGCACGACCTGCGTGCGCTCGAATTCCCCCAGCCGCACCGTGTTCTCAAGGTCGATGCGGCGCGGGAACACCTTGACCGTGCCGCCGGGCGCCTCCGTGACCAGTTCGGGCGCGCTGTCGCAGGCGAACACGATGCTGGGCACGCGACACTTGCCGGCCTGCGCGAACACGTTGGTGGCGAGCGTGTCGGAAATGCCGAGCACGCATTTGGCGACCGTGTTGGACGTGGCCGGCGCAACCACCAGCGTGTGATAGACGCCCTCGTAGAACCGCCCGACCGGCGCGGCGCTCGCCGTCGTGTCGCGGAAGATGCGCGTGCCGGCGGGCAGATCGAGGCGCGTCTTGTACATGCGCACCACCTCCGCCGCGGCGCGGCTGACGAACAGATCGACGGCGCCGAGGCCGCGGATCAGGTCCAGACTCTCGGTGAAAAAGTGCCCCGAGCCGGTCAGCGCCCAGCCCCACCTCATGACGGCGGCAGCGCGTCGCGGCTGCGTTCGATGGCGACGCCGACGGCACCGGAGCCGGTCTCCAGCTTCGTCACCTCGACCGCGGCGGAAACCACGCGCGGGTCGGCGAGCAGCAGGGCGGCGATCTGCTCGGCCAGCGTTTCCACCAGATCGACATGGCCGGAGGCGACCAGCATGCGGATGCCGTCGCCGATGATGTCGTAGGAGTAGATGTCGCGCAGGTCGCGCACCGGCACGACGCGCCCGTTCGCGACCGGCCGCGCTACCTGCAACGTCACGTCGAAGCGCACGCGCTGCGGCTTGTCGTGCTCGTGGGCATAGGCGCCGATGCGCACCGGCAGCACCAGCTCGCGCACGAACACGCGATCGGTCGGCGTGGCTTCGCCCGGTCGCGCCGGTGCATAGCCGCGCGCCAGCAAGCGCCAGTCCGCCGCTGCGGCGGTGCCGGCGCCGGCCTCCGGCGGGATCAGGGCACGGATCAGGCGCACGCGCTCGATGTCGATCGGCCCCGCCCGCCCGGCCGCGCACAGCGCGCTGCGGAAGCCGAGCAGCCCCGGTTGCAGCGGCAGCAGGCGCGGCACGTCCGGCGGCTCCAGCCGGCCGGCGAGGCCGCAGAACAGGTCGTGGGCGCGGCAGAGGGCGACGAAGCGGGCCAGCTCGGGCAGGTCGCAGTGCGTCAGCAACCGTCCGCCGAGCTTGCCGGCGGTGTCCAGCATCGCACCCGCGAAGCCCGCGGCTGCCAGGGCGGGCAGGATGGAGAAATCCGGATCACGGTCGGCGAACAGCACGGCCACCAGCCGTACCCGCGCTGCCTGCGGCGCCAGCGCCCGCAGCGTCGCCGCCGGATCGCCGCCAGGAAACAGGCCGAGCTTCACCCATTCCGCCCCGGCCTCGGCCAGCGCGACGACGGCGGGCAGCGCCGCATCCGGCGTTACCGGCAGGTTGCCGGCGACCGCGCTCACCTCCCGCCGTCCGGCCACGCGCGCGACCGTCGCCCGCACAACGTCCGGGACCACCGCGCCGAGGGCGCCGTCATGCGGGTTCTTCAGGTCGATCACGTCGGCGCCGCCTGCCAGCGCGACCGCCGCTTCGTCCGGCCCGGCGACGGAGGCCAGCATCCGCGTCATGGCGCCGTCGCCTCCACGTCGTTCAGGATACGGTATTCGAGCAGGGATGCGAGACCGCGCGTCCAGCCGTTCACCGGGACATGCGCCCGCACCTGGGCCGCGCGCACCGTGCCGGACAGGGCGCAGGCCAGCGAGAGGATGAGAATGACGGCGGCGCGGCGCGAGGCCCGGCCGGCCGCCTTGAACGTTGCCGGTGCTTTGTCCATGCTGTCGCCATGAAACGTCCAATACGGGAAACGCGCAACGGCCCTGGCCGTCGCGGTGTGATGCTGGCCCTTGCCGCAGCCCTGGCCGGCGTGTCGCGGGCGCGGGCCGAGGACGCAGCAGCGGAGATTCGCATCGTCTATCTGCGGTCGCTGGAGCGGCATCCGACCATTTCGCTCCTCGACGCGCCAACGCCGAACAACGGCCTGGCCGGCGCCCAGCTTGCCGTCGATGACAACAACACGACCAGCCGCCTGCTCAGCCAACCGCCTTACACGCTGATCGACGTGAAGTGGCGGCCGGGCGACGACCCGGCGGCGCTGACGGCGCAATCGGCGGCGCTGGTTTTGTGCGACCTGCCGGCGGCGCCACTGTTGCAGGTTGCCGACGCCGGACGCGCCAGGGGCATGACGGTTTTCAACATCGCCTCGCCCGACGACGCGCTGCGCGGCGCCGACTGCCGCGCCGACATCATCAACGTCGCCCCCAGCCGGGCGATGCTGGCGGACGCGCTGGCACAGTACCTGGTGTGGAAGAAATGGACGCGCTGGCTGCTGGTGTCCGGCTCGCACCCGGAGGACGCGGCGCTGGCCGGGGCCTATCGCCGCGCCGCGAAGCGCTTCGGCGCGCGCATCGTGCAGGAGCGCGTCTACAAGGACACCGGCGAATCGCGCCAGAGCGACAGCGGCATCGTGCTGACGCAGCAGCAGATGCCGCTGTTCACCCAGGGCGCGCCCGACTACGACGTGCTGATCGCCGCCGACGAGCACGCGGTGTTCGCCGACGATCTGCCGTACCGCACCTGGGACCCGCGCCCCGTGGCCGGCTCGGCCGGGTTGCGGCCGGTCACCTGGGACCCGGCGAGCCAGTCCTGGGGCGGCGCGCAGTTGCAGGACCGCTTCGTGCGCCGCTTCCATCGCAGCATGACGCCGCTCGACATGCAGGCCTGGACCGCCGTGCGCATGATCGGCGAGGCGGCGAGCCGTGTCGGCCGTGCCGATGCCAAGGCGATCATGGACTACATGAAAGGTGCTGATTTCGCGGTCGCCGCCTACAAGAGCGAGAAGCTGACGCTGCGGCCGTGGAACTGGCAACTGCGCCAGCCGATCCTGCTGTCCGACGGCCGCACCGTGGTCTCGGTCTCGCCGCAGAAGGGCTTCCTGCACCAGGTGACAGAACTCGACACGCTCGGCTTCGACCGACCGGAGAGCACATGCACGTTCAAATAGCGTTCGCCGGCCTGCTCACGCTGGCGCTTGCTGCGCCGGCACAGGCCGTCACCGCCTATGTCAGCAACGAGCGTGACAACACGGTGAGCGTGGTCGATCTCGACAAGATGGCGACGGTCGGGACCATCCCGGTCGGCCAGCGTCCGCGCGGCATCGCCATCACCCCGGACGGGCGCGAGTTGCTGGTCTGCGCCAGCGACGACGACACCATCCAGATCATCGATCCGAAGACGCAAAAGGTGATCGGCGATCTGCCGTCCGGCGCCGACCCGGAGACCTTCGCCCTCGGCAGGGACGGCAGGCTGCTCTACGTTTCCAACGAGAACGACGCGATGGTGACGATCATCGACGTGCCCGCGCGCAAGGCGCTGGTGCAGATCCCGACCGGCGTGGAACCGGAGGGCATGGGCGTCAGCCCCGACAACAAGACGGTGGTGAACACGTCCGAGACCACCAACATGGCGCATTTCATCGACATCGCCTCGCGCAAGGTGGTGGCCAACGTGCTGGTCGATCCGCGCCCGCGCTTCGCCACGTTCCGCAACGACGGCAAGGAGGTGTGGGTGTCCTCCGAACTCGGTGGCACCGTGAGCGTGCTCGACGCCGCGACGCACAGCATCACGCACAAGATCGACTTCGCGATCCAGGGCCTGCGCAGCGACGTGATCCAGCCGATCGGCATCCAGTTCGCGCCGGACGACAAGCTCGCCTTCGTGGCGCTCGGCCCGGCCAATCGCGTCGCGGTAATCGACACGGCGAGCTACAAGGTGAAGAAATACCTCCTGGTCGGTGCGCGCGTCTGGCACCTGGCGCTGACGCCGGACGGCAAGCGCCTGCTGACCACCAACGGCTTGTCCAACGACGTCTCGGTCATCGACATCGCCGACCTCAAGGTGGAAAAATCGATCCCGGTCGGGCGGGAACCATGGGGCGTGGCGGTCGCGCCGCAATGACCGTGGCCATGACGGCACAGGCCGCGACCGGCGCCGGTACTACGCCGGCGCTGCTCGTCGAGCATGTCAGCCACAGCTACGGCGCCCGCAAGGCGCTCGACGACGTGAGCCTGCGCGTCGCGCCGGGCCGCTTTACCGCACTGCTCGGACTGAACGGCGCCGGCAAGACGACGCTGTTCTCGCTGGTGACGCGGCTATTCGACACCGCGCGGGGCCGCATCGCAGTGGAAGGGCACGACGTGGCGCGCGCACCGGGCGAGGCGCTGCGCCGGCTCGGCGTCGTGTTCCAGGCGCGCACGCTCGACCTCGATCTGACGGTCATGCAGAACCTGCTGTACCACGCCGCCCTGCACGGCATCGGCCGCGCCGAGGCGCGCGCCCGCGCGCGCGACGTATTGGAGGACGTCGATCTCGCCGACCGGGCACGCGATGCGGCGCGGCGGCTGTCGGGCGGTCAGATGCGCCGCGTCGAGATCGCGCGGGCGCTGCTGCACCATCCGCATCTGCTGGTGCTGGACGAACCCACGGTCGGGCTCGACGTCGCTTCGAAATCGGTCATCCTTGCGCATGTCCGCCGGCTGGTTGCGGAGCGCGGGGTGGCCGTGCTGTGGGCGACGCATCTGCTCGACGAGGTCGCGCCCGGGGACGACGTCGTCGTGCTGCATCGCGGCCGCGTCGTCGCCGCGGATGGCGCGGCGGCACTGATGGCGGAGGCCGGGGCCACCGATCTGCGCGCCGCGTTCTCCGCGCTCACCGGCCCCGCAGGCGCGGAGGCCGGCGCATGAGCGCGACGGCCGCCGCGGCACCGCGCGGCTTCACGCCCGGCCAGTACGCCACCTGCCTCGCCGGCATCGTCTGGCGCGAGGCGCTGCGCTTCGTGCATCAGCGCGAGCGCTTCGTCTCGGCGCTGGTGCGTCCGCTGGTGTGGCTGTTCATCTTCGCCGCCGGCTTCCGCCAGATCCTCGGCGTCTCCATCATCCCGCCCTACGACACGTATGTACTGTACGAAGTGTACGTGACGCCGGGACTGATGGCGATGATCCAACTGTTCAACGGCATGCAGTCCTCGCTGTCGATGGTGTATGATCGCGAGATGGGCAACATGCGCATGCTGCTGGTCAGCCCGTTCCCGCGCTGGTTCCTGCTGGTGGCGAAGCTGCTCGCCA
>JAJZVE010000080.1 GCA_021845835.1 Pseudomonadota bacterium
GGCGGCTGGTCGGGCACGCAGGCGCCGAAATCGTCCGCGCCGACGCAGCCGATCACCGCCGTGTCCGCCCCCATGCGCGCCGCCCGGTCGATGAAGATGCCCGGCGCGACGGAACCCCTGGTCCGGCGCCAGCGCCACCATCTCCACCAGCAAGTCGCCCAAGGCAACGATGCGTGCCATCGTGGGTCTTCCCGTGTTGTTCCTGAGTGGCGATTGCCCTTAGACTGGGCAGATAACCGGAAACGTGCAAAGGTGCCAGCATGCCGGACGATGCCGAAGCAGGGCGCCGCGCGCATCAGGAGGAGCGGCTCGACCAGGCTGCGCGCGCCGCCTGGCTGTATTATATCGGCGGCCGCACGCAGGATGAGATCGCGGCGGCGCTGAACATTTCGCGGCAGGCGGCGCAGCGGCTGGTGTCGCTCGCGCTGGCCGAAAAGCTGATCCGGTTCCGCGTCGATCACCCGATCGCCGCCTGCATGGCGCTCGGCGAGGCGCTGACCGCGCGCTATCGCCTGCGCGCCTGCGAGGTGGTGCCGGATGGCGGTGCGGGCGGCGCGCTGGCCTCGGTGGCCGTGGCCGGGGCGCGGCTGCTGGAGCGCAGGTTCGCGCAGAAGGCGCCGCTGGTGCTCGGCGTCTCCACCGGCCAGACGCTGCGCGCCATCGCCGCCGAGCTGCCGCCGCTCGCCGCACCGCAGCACAAGGTGTTCTCGCTGTGCGGCATCATCGCCCGCGACGGCCGCGCCATCGCCGCCGAGCCGGTGATGCAGTTGGCCGAGCGCACCGGCGCGCAATGCTACCCGATGCCGCTGCCGGTGGTGGTCGCGACGGTGGAGGAACGCCGGCTGCTGCAGTCGCAGCGCGCCTACCGGACCCTGCGCGACCTCTATGCCGAGAGCCGGTTCTTCATGCTCGGCGTCGGCCATGTCGGCTGGCGGGCGCCGATCCACGTTTCCGGCTGCATCACCGACGCCGAACTCACCGAACTGATCGAGGCCGGCGCCGTCGGCGAGATCGCCGGCCGCGCCTTCGATTCGGCCGGCCGCCTGCTGGCGACTGCCATCAACGAACGTGTGACCGGACTCTCCGTGACGTCCGCCCACGCCGGTGTCACGGTGGGCGTAGCGGCGGGGCCGGAGAAGGTGGCGCCACTGCGGGCGGCGCTGCAGGGCGGCCTGATCA
Source organism: Pseudomonadota bacterium (assembly GCA_021845835.1). Next base: position 1,180 of record JAJZVE010000080.1, read on the forward strand.
ACGCCGTCATCACCGACGAGCCGACCGCGCGGGCCATCCTCGCGGACGGCCGAACGACTTGACAAAGGCGGAGAAGTTCTGATGATCTGCCCGTCCGGTGGGCACACGCCCGTTCCGGTCGGATCAGGAGAGGAAACGGGAACATGCGTCTGAGGCACCTTCTGGCAGGTGTTGCGATGCTCGCCGGATCGGCGGGCGCGGCATCGGCGGCGACCATCACGATCGCCACGGTCAACAATTCCGATATGATCCGGATGCAAAAACTGTCCGCCAAATGGGAGCAGGCGACCGGAAACAAGATCAACTGGGTGGTGCTGGAAGAAAATGTGCTCCGCCAACGTGTCACCACCGACATTGCGACCAAGGCCGGACAGTTCGACATCCTGACGATCGGCAGCTACGAGACGCCGATCTGGGGCAAGCAGAACTGGCTGATGCCGCTCGACGACTTTTCGGCGTCCTACGATTACAACGACATATTCAAGAACGTCCGCGACGCGCTGTCGGCCAACGGCAAGCTGTACGCGGTGCCGTTCTATGCCGAGAGCTCGTTCACCCTCTATCGCAAGGATCTGTTCGAGAAGGCCGGGCTGAAGATGCCCGAGCACCCGAAATACGACGAGATCGCCCAGTTCGCCGACAAGCTCACCGACAAGTCGAAGGAGCAGTACGGCATCTGCCTGCGCGGCAAGGCCGGCTGGGGCGAGAACATGGCGTTCGTCGATACGCTGGTGAACACGTTCGGCGGAAGCTGGTTCGACATGAAGTGGAACCCGCAGCTCACCTCGCCCGCGTGGCACAAGGCGCTCACCTTCTACGTTGATCTGATGCACCGCGACGGGCCGCCCGGCGCCACTGGCAACGGTTTCAACGAGAACCTGGCGCTGTTCACCACCGGCCATTGCGCCATGTGGATCGACGCCACCGTTGCCGCCGGCATGGTGTACGACAAGTCCAAGAGCCAGGTTGCCGACAAGACCGGCTTCACCGTCGCCCCGACCGAGGTGACGCCGCACGGCGCCGGCTGGTTCTGGTCCTGGGCGCTGGCCGTTCCGGCCACGTCGAAGCAGCCGAAGGCGGCGAAGGACTTCCTCGCCTGGGCCACGTCGAAGGACTACGTGAAGCTGGTCGGCGACACCGACGGCTGGACCGTCGCCCCTCCCGGCACACGCGAATCCACCTACGCCAACCCCGCCTACACGAAGGCCGCGCCCTTCGCCGGGACGGTGAAGAACGCGATCCTGTCGGCCGACATCACGCAGCCCACGAAGGATCCGGTGCCCTATACCGGCATCCAGTACGTCGCCATCCCCGAGTTCCAGGCGATGGGCACGCAGGTCGGGCAGCTCGTCTCCGCGGCGCTCGCCGGGCAGATGAGCGTGGACGAGGCGTTGAAGCAGGCCCAGGCTTCGGTGACGAGCACGATGCAGCAGGCCGGCTACCTGCAGTAGCAGGCACGGGTGAACGGCCCGGAGCCTGCGCTCCGGGCCGCCGCTTCCAGCAGAGGGAACGGCAATGAGCACGACGGCCGCAGCGGGTCTGCCAGCCTCCGGCGCGCGGCGCCGCAAGGGCACCGGCGGCGCGGTGAACACGCTGCCGCTGGTCGCGCCGTCCGTTGTGCTGCTGCTGGTGTTCTCGCTGGTGCCGCTGGCGGCGACGCTCTATTTCAGCGTGCTGCGCTACAACCTGCTCAATCCGGCGATCCACGGCTTCGCCGGTTTCGCCAACTACCGCTACCTGTTTGCCGATCCGGCGCTGCTGCACTCGCTGTTTGTCTCGGTGGCGCTGGTGGCCGAAGTGCTGGTCATTACCGTCGCCCTGGGCGCGGTCCTCGCCTCGCTGTTCGAGGCGCGCTTCCCCGGCCGCGCCGTCGCGCGCATCCTGATGATCTCGCCGTTCTTCGTGATGCCGACGGTCAGCGCGCTGATCTGGAAGAACCTGCTGATGCACCCGGTGAACGGGTTCATCGCCTGGATCACCCGCAGCCTCGGCCTCGGCGTCATCGACTTCTTCGGCGACTGGCCGCTCACCTCCGTCGTCATCATCGTCGCGTGGCAATGGCTGCCGTTCGCGTTCCTGATCCTGCTGACCGCGCTGCAATCGCTCGACGAGGAAACGCGGGAGGCCGCCAACATCGACGGCGCCGGGCCGATCAGGACGTTCCTGTACATCGAAGTGCCGCACATGGGCCGTGCCGCATCGGTCGTGGTGCTGATGGAGACGATCTTCCTGCTCGGCATCTTCGCCGAGATCTATGTCACCACGTCCGGCGGGCCGGGCATCGCAACCACCAACCTGACCTTCCTGATCTACCAGCGCGCGCTGCTCGCCTACAATGTCGGCGGCGCGTCGGCGGCGGGCGTGATCGCCATCATCCTCGCCAACGTGCTCGCCGCCTTTTTGGTCCGCGCCATCGGCAAGAGGCTCGACGTATGAGCATGCGCAGCAGGACGCAGCCGGTCGCCGGCACGCTGGCGTGGATCGCCGCACTGCTGATGTTCTTCCCGATCTTCTGGATGGTGCTGGCGAGCTTCAAGACCGAGGTCGGCGCCATCGCCACCCCGCCGGAGCTGGTGTTCCGGCCGACGCTGGAGAACTACCGCGACATCTTCCAGCGCGCCGACTACGTCTCTTTCGCGCTCAACAGCATCATCATCTCGTTCGGATCGACCGCGCTGGCGATCGCGCTGGCGGTGCCCGCGGCGTTCGGCATGGCGTTCTATCCCACCGCGCGCACGCGCGGCACGCTGCTGTGGATGCTATCCACCAAGATGCTGCCGCCGGTCGGCGTGCTGGTGCCGATCTACCTGTTCGCGCGCGACACCGGGCTGCTGGATACGCGCACGTCGCTGGTCATCATCTACACCCTGATGAACCTGCCGATCGTGGTGTGGATGCTGTTCACCTTCTTCAAGGAAACGCCGAAGGCGATCATCGAGGCCAGCCGCATCGACGGCGCCAACGTGCGCCAGACCATCTTCGCGGTGCTGCTGCCGCTGGTCATGCCGGGCATCGCCTCCACCGCACTGCTCAACATCATCCTGTCCTGGAACGAGGCGTTCTGGAGCCTGAATTTGACGGCGCACAACGCCGCGCCTCTGACCGCCTTCATCGCCAGCTTTTCGGCGCCGGAGGGACTGTTCTGGGCGAAACTGTCGGCGGCCTCGACGATGGCGATCGCGCCGATCCTGGTGTTCGGCTGGATCAGCCAACGCCAGTTGGTCCGCGGCCTGACCTTCGGCGCGGTGAAATAGCAGGGAGTCCCGCGATGTATCTGGAAAAATTCAACCTCAAGGGCCGCACTGCCGTGGTCACCGGCGGCGGCCAGGGCATCGGCTTCGCCTGCGCGCAGGCGCTCGGCGAAGCGGGGGCCAGGGTGGTCATCGCGGAACTGCAGCCGGAGCGCGTCGCCGCCGCCGTCGCCGCCCTGCGGAAACTCGGCGTCGATGCCAGCGGCGAGACGCTGGACGTGACCGATTCCGCCGCCGTCGATGCGCTTGCCGCGAGGCTGGAGACGGGCGGCGGCGCGCAGATTCTGGTGAACAACGCCGGCGTCGCCATCAGCGACGTGCGTGCCGAGGACACCAGCGACGAGCACTGGCGCTTCCACCTTTCCGTCAATCTCGACGGCGTGTTCTGGTGCTGCCGGTCATTCGGCAAGCGCATGCTGGCACGCAAGCAGGGCGCCATCGTCAATATCGGCTCGATGTCCGGCTTCATCGTCAACAAGCCGCAGGAGCAGTCGTTCTACAATGCGTCGAAGGCCGGCGTGCATCATCTGACGCGCTCGCTGGCCGCGGAATGGGCCGATCGCGGCGTGCGCGTCAACGCGGTCGCGCCGACCTACATCGAGACGCCGCTGACCAAATTCGGCATGCAGGACAAGGAAATGGCGAAGGTCTGGATCGACATGACGCCGATGGCCCGCGTCGGCCAGCCGGAGGAGATCGCCTCCGTCGTGCTGTTCCTCGCCTCCGATGCGTCCAGCCTGATGACCGGCAGCATCGTGCTGGCCGACGGCGGCTATTGCTGCTGGTAAAGGACGTACCATGAGGCTGCTCGGCAAGGTCGCCGTCGTCACCGGCGGCGCACGCGGCATCGGCCGCGCCATCGCGGAGCGCTACGCCGAGGAAGGCGCGCGCGTCGTCGTCGCCGATCTGTCGGCAACGGAATCGAAGGCACTGGCGGAGCAGATCGGCCGCGGCGCGATCGGCCTCGCGCTCGACGTGACGAAGCAGGACTCGATCGACGCGATGGTCGCCGCCGTGGTGCAGCAGGCCGGGCGCATCGACGTGCTGGTGAACAACGCCGGCGTGTTCGATATGGCGCCGCTGCTCGACATCACGCGCGACAGCTATCGCCGCGTGTTCGCGGTCAATGTCGAAGGGCTGCTGTTCACGCTGCAGGCGGTGGCGCGGCAGATGGTGCAGCAAGGCCAGGGCGGCAAGATCGTCAACTTCGCCTCCCAGGCGGGGCGGCCTGGCGGACCCCTACGGCCGCATGGGCCGGCCGGAGGACATGACCGGCATGGCGGTGTTCCTCGCCAGCAGCGATGCCGACTACATCGTCGCGCAGACCTGCAATGTCGATGGCGGCAACTGGATGAGCTGAACTGGCGTCCCACTCGCTTCGGCGCTGCTGCGACGGGGCGTCAGGCCGCGCCCGCCTCGCTGCGCTGCCGCCGGATCAGCGATTCGCGCACGTCCTCGATCGCGGCGCGCAGCAATTGCGTCATCACCGCATAGGCGTCCGCCGGCCGCTGCTCGCGGATCGCCTCGGCGACGCCCTGGTGCTGGCGCAGCGAATATTCCGGCGTGTGGCGTCCGGAATCCCAACTCAGCCGGAACGACGCCGCCAGCGAGCTTTCGATCACCGCCACGAACGAAGCCAGGAAGTAGTTGCCGGTCGCGTCCAGGATCGCCTGGTGGAAGCGCAGATCCGCCCCCGTCAGGTCGCCGGTGCCGTCCTGGAAGCGGTGCATGTCGGCCAGCGCCGCCTCGATCCGCGCCAGCGTCTCCGGCGAACGCCGCTCCGCCGCCAGCGCCGCCGCCGACGGCTCGACGATCTTGCGCACCTCGAACAGGCCGGTGACGAACTCGTCGCTCGGCGCCGCGCGCAGGTGCCAGGCCAGCACTTCGGGATCCAGCATGTTCCAGTCGGTGCGCGGGCGCACCAGGGTGCCGACCTTCTGGCGGCTGACGATCAGCCGCTTCGCCGCCAGCAGCTTGAACGCCTCGCGCAGCGCCGAGCGCGACACCGACAGGCTGGCGCACAGCTCGATCTCGGTCGGCAAGGCGCGGCCGGGCGGGTGGACACCGGCGACGATGCGCTCGCCGAGCGTGTTGGCGATGCGCTCGTGCAGGTTGCGCCCGGCCGCGTCGCCCAGCTTGGCCGGCCGGAACGGCGTCGGTGCCGCGGTCACGTTTCCTGTCCGCGTTGCGCCAGCGCCGGCACCGGGGCGGCGCGCGCCGTCCCGGCCGCCGCCGCGGCCAACTTGCGCCGCGCCTGCAACTGCTGGTCGGCGAGCACGCCGAGCAGGATCACCGTGCCCATCACCGCGAAGTTCAGCGAACTCGGGATGCCCAGGATGTTCACGAGATTCTGCAGCACCTGCAGCAGCGCCGTGCCGAGCACGATGCCGAAGATCGAGCCCTCGCCGCCACGCAGCGAACAGCCGCCGAGTACGGCCGCAGCGATCGCGTACAGCTCATAGGAGTTGCCGAACGAGCTGGGCGAGACCGAGTTGGTGTAGAACACCAGCAGCACGGTGGAGATGCCGGCCAGCCCGCCGCTCAGCACATAGGCGCCGGCGATCACGGCATGGGTGCGGATGCCGGAGAAGCGCGCCGCTTCCTCGTTCTTGCCCACCGCATAGAGCCAGCGACCATAGACGGAGCGGTGCAGCACCACGCCCATGACGATCGCGAGCAGGATCAGGAAGCTGAACGTGTTGGGAACGCCGTAGATGTGGCCGGCGGCCAGCGTGCGCAGCGTGTCGGCCTCGTCGCCATAGCCGAAGCCGCGGGTCGAGTCGGTGGTGTAGTAGCGCGCGGCGCCACGATAGATCAGCAGCCCGCACAGTGTGACGATGAACGGCTGCAGCTTCAGGCGGGTAATCAGCACGCTCTGCACGCCGCCGAGCACGACGCCGCCGGCGATGACGAGCAGCAGCGCCAGCGGCCAGGCGAGTTCGTACTGGGTGAGCAGATCGACGAACACGACGCCGAGCAGCGCGAACATCGACCCCACCGAAAGGTCGATGCCGCCGCTGATGATGACCAGCCCCTGCCCGATGGAGAACACGCCGAACAGGCCGATCAGGTTGGCCATGTCCAGCAGGTTCACCGCGGACAGGAACAGCGGATTGATGACCGCGGTGATCGCGGCCACCACCAGCAGCAGCAGCAGCAGTCCGAGTTCCTTCCTCACGCCGCGCTCTCCGTCGGTTCCAGCGCCTGTCCGATCGCCAGCCGCATCACGTTGTACTCGCTGAACTGGTCACGCTCCAGCAGGCCGCTGATGCGTCCCTCGTGCATCACCGCGATGCGGTCGGAGACGCCGATCACCTCCTCCATGTCCGAGGAAATCATCACGATCGCCACGCCGCGGTCAGCGAGCGCGCGCATCAGCGCATAGATTTCGTTCTTCGCGCCGACATCGATGCCGCGCGTCGGTTCGTCGAAGACCATCAGCCGCGGTTCCATCGAAAGCCATTTTGCCAGCACGACCTTCTGCTGGTTGCCGCCCGACAGCGTGACCGCCTGGGTATCGATGCCGGGAGCCTTGATGGCGAGGCTGGTTATCTGCGCCCGCGCCACCTTCGCCTCCGATCCGCGGTCGATCAGCAACATCCGCACATGCCGCAGCAGGTTGGCCAGTGTGATGTTCTCGCGGATCGGCATTTCCAGCACCAGGCCGGCGCGCTTGCGGTCCTCCGGCACCAGATAGATGCCCTGGCGGATCGCGGCGCGCGGCGTGCCGAGCGCGATCTTCTTGCCGTCCAGCCGGATTTCCCCGCCGAGCAGCCGGTCGATGCCGAACACGGTGCGCGCGAGCGAGGTGCGCCCCGAGCCGACCAGCCCGGCCAGCCCGAGGATCTCGCCGTGCCGCACCGACAGGTCGATCCTGCGGTCGGGAAAGGCTGTGGTCACCACATCGACCATGTCGCAGCCGCCGGCGCGCGGCGGCTCGCGCGGCGGGATATAGAGCGATTTCAGGTCGCGTCCGATCATCAGGCGGATCATGGTCGCGTGGCTCAGCTCCTGGCGCGCCAGTTCGCCCACCGTGCGGCCGTCGCGCAGCACCACCACGCGATCGGCGCAGGTCATGATCTCGCCCAGCCGGTGCGAAATATAGATCACCGCCACGCCGGCCGCCTTCAGCGAGGCGATCACCTGCAGCAGCCGCTCGGTCTCCGTCAGCGTCAGACTCGAGGTCGGCTCGTCCATGATGATGACGCGCGCGTCGATGGACAGCGCCTTGGCGATCTCCACCATCTGCCGCTGCGCGATCGACAGGTTCTCGACCAGCGTGTCGGGCGTGAAGTCGGCTTCGAGCCGGGCCAGCAGCGTCGCGGTGCGCGCGCGCAGCCCGGCATTGTCCACCAGCATCAGCGGCCCGCCGATCAGCGTCTCGCGGCCGATGAACACGTTCGCCGTCACGTCGAGGTTTTCGAACAGATTGAGTTCCTGGTGGACGAAGGCGATGCCGCTGCGTGTCGCCTCGTTCACCGTCAGCGCGGCGTGGTCACGCTGATCGATGCGGATCGTGCCCGCGGTCGGTTCCGCGACGCCGCCGAGGATCTTCATCAGCGTCGATTTGCCGGCGCCGTTCTCGCCGATCAGGCCCAGCACCTCGCCGCGCATGACGCCGAGACTGACGTTGTCGAGCGCCATGACGCCGGGATAGGTCTTGGTAATCCCGGTAAGTTCCAGAAGCGTGTCGGCCAATCATCCCCTCCCCGGACGAGTGGCCCCGGCGGCTCAGAGGCCGCCAGGGCGTTGCAGGCCGGCGATTATTTGCCGAGCAGCTTCTTCACGTAGGCGGTGAATTCGGCGACGTTGGACTTGTCGATCACGCGGGTCGGCACGATGATCTTGCCGTCGGCCGGCAACCAGGACTTGTCGCCATTGATGTACTTGATCATGTCGATCATCGACTGGTAGCCGAACTCGAACGGCTGCTGCACGATCGTGGAGATCACGCAGCCCTCGGAGATGCCGCGCAGCGTGCGCGCGTCCTCGTCGAAGCCGACGATCTTCACCTTGCCGCACTTGCCGGCGTTCTTCACCGCGTCATAGATCTCCGGCGTGTTGTAGCTCCACAGGCCGGACAGCAGCGCGATGTCGGGATATTTGGCCAGCGTGTCCTCGACGTTGCTCTTGGCCTTGGTGAAGTCCACCTGGTCGGTGCGCACGTCGATGATCTCGACCTTCGATCCCTTCAGCGCCTCGCGGATGCCCTGCACGCGCTCGCGCGCGTTGTCGGCGTCCAGCGTGCCGACGAACAGCATGATCTTGCCGCCGTCCGGCAGCGCCTTCATGATCTCCCCGCCAGCCTGGCGGCCGGCGGCGACGTTGTCGGTGCCGATATAGGCCACGCGCTTGCTCTGCGGTGCGTCGCTGTCGGTGGTGAACAGCACGGCCTTGGCGGCGACCTTGTTCAGCTCCTCGGTCGCGTGCGCGGCGTCGTCCACCGAAATCGAGATGCCGGCCACGCCGCGCGCAAGCAGATCGTCCAGCTCGCGGCGCTGGCCGGCGGCCGTGCCCTCGTTGGTGACGATCATCTCCATCTTGTATTCGGGGTGTTCCTTCTGCGCCTTCTCGATCCCGCGCCGGGCGAAGGTCCAGAAATCGGCGGCCACATTGGTGACGAACACCAGCGATTTCTTCTGCTGCGCCTCGGCGGCGCCGCCGGCGACCAGCCCAGCAACCAGCGCGCCCGCCAGAAGGGGGGCGACAAACTTCTTCATCCCGTTGCTCCTTGCACGTTCCAGCCTGTGTCGTTTCGGCGGAGGTTGGCAACCGGAACGCAATAGTCTGCCAAATGGCAGCCCGATCCCGGCCGTTTCCCCCGCACAGGGCGGATTAAGTCATGCAAATACCCGGAAGGGAAGCCCCCCGCTGCCGCTCAGTGGAGCGCCGCTTCGGGAATCGGGCCGGGCGTGTCCTCGGGCGGCGGCGGTGGCGGCTCGACGCCCTGCAGCTCCAGGGCGATCACGCGCGGCGGCGCGCCGCGGCGCACGTCTGCGCCGACCAGCAGATCGATCTGCCCGCGCTCGGCGGCACGTCGCAGCCGCGCGGCGAGCCGCAGTCGCGACAGATCGACGCGGGCGAGATAGGCGGTGCCGGTGTCCTCGTCGGTGACGCGCCAGCCGGCACAGCCGCGATCGACGCACGGGATCGCGGTGCGCGACAGCCGCAGCGGGATCGGGTCCGGCCGGGCGGGCACGGCGCCGAGGAACAGCCGATGCACCGAGACGTCCTGCGCCGGCAGCCCGGCCGCGACCGGCGGGCATTCCCAGTTCCCCTCCAGGTCGATGGTGGCGTGGCCGGTGCCGGTCTCGTGCAGGTGGCGGGCGACGAAGCCGCCGCCGCGCCGGTCCTCGCGGAAGGTGACGGCGAAGCGGTAGCCGGCGTCCTTCATGCCGGCATGGCCGACGAAATGGTGGCCGTTCAGCACCACCTCGATGCTGTCGTTCACCGGGTCGCTGTGCGCGCCGGCGTCGGGGGCATAGTTCGACAGTGCCAGCCCGATCGACGGGCCGGGCGCGTCGAGGTCGGCACCGGCGGCGCCCTGCCCGAACACCAGCCGGTAGAACGGGAACGGCGTGCCGCGCGGATCCGGCAGGTCGGGCGCGGTCCAGGGATCGGCGGCGGCGGAGCAGAAATGCGCCGCGTCGCTGCTGTGACCGGCGGCGGCCTCGACGGTGACGCCGCCGTGCGCGATCAGGCGGACCCGCACCTCGTCCGCCTGCGCGGCAAGCGGCGCGACGAGGGCCAGGACAGCGAGCGCACCGCGCCACACCGGCATGTCGCCTCCGTTGGGGATACGGTCCGGCGGTAGCCTAGTCAGCGCAAGGACAACGGGGTGATCCCGATGCCGTGAGAACGGGTTAGAAGAGCTGGATCACCTGCGCCTTGAGGTAGGCGCTCTCCGGCAGCATGGGATGCACGGGATGGTCCGGCCCGGCGCCGGTGCTCGCCAGGATGCGCCCCTCGCGCCGCGCCCGGTGCAGCCCCTCGGCGACGGTGGCGGCGAACAGGTCGGCGGGCGCGTGATGGCTGCAGGAGGCGACGAACAAGAACCCGCCGGGCGCCACCAGCGCGGCCGCCAGGCGCGTCATGCGGCCATAGGCGCGCAGGCCGGCCGCCTGGTCCTTCTTCGCCTTGGCGAAGGCGGGCGGGTCGCAGACGACGACGTCGAACCG
>JAJZVE010000081.1 GCA_021845835.1 Pseudomonadota bacterium
GAGTTTGGCGGCCTGCGGATAGGCGCAGATCGGCCGCTGCCACACCGTCTGCCCGCCCTTGTTGCGCCGCGTCGCCAGCAGGCTGTCCGGCGCAGTGCCGTGCTCCACCCAGGCTTCCAGCGCGGTCAGCGGGTCGAGGCCGGTGTCGGTGATGCTGTCGTTGTTCGGGTTGATGCCGCAATGGTCCATGCCGGGGACCATGAACAGCCGCGCCGTGTCGCGCGCCTTGTCCACTCCGCCCGCCTGCCTGGCCAGCATGTCGTACCACGCGACCGTCAGGTACGGCGTCACCAGCGGATCGCCCCAACCGTGCCAGATCACCATTTTGCCGCCACGTTTGGTGAAGGCGGACAGGTCCGGCCCTTCGACATGGCCGGGTGTGCCCGGCACCCAGGTGGTGGCGTTATACAGCGCCGCCATCGGCGCCAGCTTCGCGGGGTCGCGGTCGCGGTCGAAATCCGTCACCTTGTAGGTCGGGCCGGCATCCGGCTCGAAGGCCATGTAGCGCAGGAAGTCGCGGGCAAACAGCGGCATCGCCGGCGGCCGGTTGGCGAAGCCGGTCAGCCACAGCGCCCAGTTCGCCTCGCTGCCCGGCGGCAGGCCGCCGGCGTAAAGCTCCTTGCCCGTCGCGTCATGCGGGCCGGCATACCATTTCCGCAGCACGCCCACCTCGTCCGCGCTCAGGCAGTCCGGGCCCGTGTCGGCCTTGCACTGCAGCGTCTCGGGCCTGAAGCCGCATTTGCGCGGGTCGGCCACCAGCCCGTCCGGGCCGGCGCAGGCGGCGCGCACGGCGTTCTGGATCAGCGGCAGCCGCGCCGGGCCGAGAATCTGCCTGCCGTCGGGGCCGGTGTTCGCCTCCGTCAGCCAGGCAAAGAAGGTCGCGACCAGGCCGGTGTAATCGAGCGCCGGCGCGCCCATGATGATGCCGTCGAAGTCGTTCGGGAAGCGCGTCGCCTCCACCCCCGCCATGCGTCCGCCGGTCGAGCAGCCGTTGAAATAGGCGTGCTGCGGCGCCTTGGCATAGAACGCCTGCACCAGCGCCTTGCCGGCGCGCGCCGTCTCCGTCACCGCGCGCCACGCCCAGTCGGCCTTGGCCACCGGGTTGTCGAGCGCCCAGCGCCCGTCCACCGACGAACTGCCCCAGTGGCCCGAATCCATCGTCGCGACCGCGTAATGGCGACGTTCCGCGTACGTGATGGAGTTGAACACCCCCGGCCGCTCGCTGTCCAGCATGCCGCAGAAGCCGCCGCAGCCGGCCTCGTAGAACTTGCCGTTCCAGTCATTCAGCGGCAGCCGCACCTCGAAGTTGATGGCGGGCCGGACATAGCCGAGCACGCGGCAATAGGCCGGCAGGTCGCCGCCGGCCGGCACCTCGGCCGCCGACAGCAGGTTCACCGCCTCGATCTTCATCCCCGCGAGCGCGCCGCAATCCGCGGCGGCGGCGCTGCCCGGCCGGGCCAGCACGATGGCCCCCGCCGCGAGCGCCGTCATGGCGATCAGCCGCATCCGTTCCCTCCCGTGATAACGACGCTGACAGGCTAAGCCGCGTCACACCCGTCCGGCAAGGAAGGCCGCCAGCACCGCCGCCTGATCGCCGAAGCCGCGCGGGCCGGACGGCGCCGCCGCGCGCCGCAGATCGCGCCGCGCCAGCACCGCCGGCAGCGCCGCCGCGATCACCGGCCGCGGCAGCGCGCCGCCGGCCTCCCCGAGCAGCGCGCGCCCCCAGGCGCCGAGCTCGGCCAGCAGCGGCAGCAACCGCGCATCGTCGGGCCGCGCGATCACCTCCGCCGCGGCCAGCCCGTGCGCCGCCAGCGCATCGTGCGGCAGCAGGCAGCGCCCCTGCCGCGCCAGCGCCGCCACGCTGCGCACCTGCCCGGCCACGCCATAGGCGGCGCCGAGCGTCGCGATGCGGTCCAGTTGCACGCCCTCCGCCCCCAGCGCCCGCCCGGCCGCCCGCGCCAGCGCGCCCGCCGTGCCGCGCACATGGTCCTGCCAGTCCGCGAACGTCGCGATCGCCGGCTCGGCTTCCGCCTCCCGCCCGTCCACCATCGCCGCGAGGTCGGCCTGCGCCAGCCGCCCTTCGGCCAGCGCCGCGGCCAGCGGCATTGCGACCTCGTGGCGCCGCTGCGCGCCTTCCACCACCTCGCGCCACCATTGCAGACGGATCAGCGCCATCATCGGCTCGCGCGCCGCCTCACGCGCGCGCGCCAGCTCGTGATTGAAGGCGTAGAGCAGCAGCAGCGTGTCGCGCCGCGCCGCCGGCGCGAACAGTGCGGTGAGGAAACGGTCAGGGTCGTGCCGCCGCACCTGGGCGGCCAACGCTCCTGCTTGAAGGTGCTCCATCCCAACCATAGCTACCCCCTGCGCCTCGACCCCCAGGAACGGAGATGTTCGCCATGGCCTTCGAGCTACCCTCGCTTCCCTACTCCGCCAACGCGCTCGCCGCTCGCGGCATGTGCCAGGAGACGCTGGAACTGCACCACGGCAAGCATCATCAGGCGTATGTGACGGCGCTCAACGGCTTCGTCGAGAAGAACGACGCGCTGAAGGGCAAATCGCTCGAAGAGATCGTCAGGCTCTCCTACGACAAGCCCGACATGGCGCCGGTGTTCAACAACGCCGGCCAGCACTGGAACCACATCCTGTTCTGGCAGGCGATGTCGCCGGCCGAGGGCGGCAAGATGCCCGCCAGGCTGGAACAGAAGATCGCCGCCGATTTCGGCGGCGTGCAGCAGTTCAAGGACGCCTTCAAGGCCGCGGCCGTCAGCCAGTTCGGCTCCGGCTGGGCGTGGCTGGTGGTGGGCAGCGACGGCAAGCTGAAGGTGACGAAGACGCCGAACGGCTCCAACCCGCTCGCCACCGGCGAAGGCCGCGCGCTGCTCGGCTGCGACGTGTGGGAGCACAGCTACTACCTCGACTTCCGCAACCGCCGCCCGGACTACGTGCAGAACTGGCTCGACAAGCTCGCCAACTACGAGTTTGCCGCAGCCCGGCTCTGACGCGCCGCCGCCGCGCGCGCCGTCTTGCAGCAAGCCTGCCGTCCCCTCTCCCGCCCGCGGGAGAGCGGGCGGCAGCCGCAATTCAGCGCCAAGCACCCTCCCGCGCGCACCAATGCCCGTTATGATGCGCGGACGCGAAACGCCCCGCCCGGCGGGGCCGAGGGAGGAAGGGCATGCTGAAGACGCTGACGCGGTTGCACACGCCGGAGCTGCTGCACGTTCTGGCCTCGATGGGGCACGGTGACGAGGTGGCGCTGGTGGACTGCCACTTCCCCGCGGTCTCGATGGCCCAGCGGCTGGTGCGGCTGGACGGGGCGGACCTGCCGGACGCCCTGGCCGCCTGCCTGCACCTGATGCCGCTGGACAACTTCGTGCCCGATCCGGCCCTGCGCATGGAGATGGCCGACGATCCGGCGCGGGTGCCCGAGGTGCAGGCGCTCTGCCAGCCGATCATCGACAAGGCGGAAGGGCGGCCGATGCCCCTCGTCGGCATCGAGCGCCATGCCTTCTATGCACGGGCAAAGCAGGCCTACGCCATCATCGCCACCGGCGAGATGCGGACCTATGGCTGCCTGCTGCTGAAAAAGGGCGTGGTGCTGGCGCGCTGACGGGAGGCGGAGATGACGGGCAGGCGGATCGCGATCCTTGGCATTTTCGTCGCCGACGTGGCGTTCCGCACGCCGCGCAAGCCGGAATGGGGCGAGACGGTGATCGGCTCCGGGTTCCAGCTCGGGCCGGGCGGCAAGGGTTCCAACCAGGCGGTCGCGGCGGCGCGGCTCGGCGGCACGGTCGGCTTCATCAGCAAGCTCGGCGAGGACACGTTCGGAGAGATGGCACGCCGCACCTACGCGGAGGAAGGCATCGACACCGCGTTCGTGTTCGCCTCCCGCGAGCACGCAACCGGCGCCGCCGCGATCATCATCGACGACGCGCGCGGCGAGAACGCGATCATCGTCTATCCCGGCGCCTGCAACCATCTGACGGCGGCGGAGGTCGAGCAGGCGGGCGGCATGATCGCGGCCGCGAGCGTGTTCGTCACCAACCTGGAGCTGCCGGTGCCGGTCGTGCTGCGCGGCCTGGAACTGGCGCGCCACGCCGGCGTGCCGACCATCCTCAATCCCGCGCCGGCGGTTCCCATCCCCGCCGGGACGTTCGGCCTCTGCGACTACATGACGCCCAACGAGTCGGAAGCATCGGGCCTGACCGGCCTGCCGATCGCGTCGCTGGCCGACGCCGAGCGTGCCGCCGACGCGCTGCTGGCGCGGGGGGTGCGCAACGTCGTGATCACGCTCGGCGAGAACGGGGCGCTGGTGCGCAACGCGCGGCTCTCGCGGCATCTGCCGGCGGTGCAGGCCGGGCCGGTGGTGGAGACGACCGGCGCGGGCGACGCCTTCAACGGCGGCTTCGCGATCGCGCTCGCGGAGGGCGCGGACATCGTGGCCGCGGCCAGGTTCGGCTGCGCCGTCGCCGGCCTCTCGGTCACGCGCGCCGGCACCGCGCCGTCGATGCCGCGCCGCGAGGAGGTGGATCGGCTGCTGCGGCAGTTGGCCGGCAGCGGCGCGTAAGCCGGCGGGGGCGCCGGCAAAGCGGAGCCGCGCTCCCCCTCGCTACGGTATCGCCGGGCGCATGGCGTCGAGCAGCGCCTTGTGGAACATCTCGGGCGCCTGGATCTGCGGCGCGTGGCCGAAGTCCGGGAACTCGATCAGCTGCGCATGCGGGATGCGCGCCGCCGCTGCCTTTCCCAGGGCCGGATAGTTGCCCAATGTCGCACGGACCGCGGGCGGCGCGACGTTCTTGCCGAGCGCCGAGATGTCGTGGTCGCCGATCATCAGCACCACCGGCATCGTCAGCCGATCCAGCTCGTAGATCACCGGCTGCGTATAGATCATGTCGTAGATCAGCGCCGAGTTCCAGGCGACGAGGTCGCGTCCCGGCCCGCGATACATCCCGGCCAGCATCTGCACCCAGCGTTCGTACGCCGGCTGCCACGTCCCTGCGTAGTACGTGGTGCGCTCATAGTTGCGGATGCCGTCGGCCGTGGTGCGCAATTCCTGCCGGTACCACGTGTCCACGCTCTGCCACGGCACGCCCTTGGCCTGCCAGTCCTCCAGCCCGATCGGATCGACGAGAACCAGCCGGTCAGGCCGGTCCGGGTACATCAGCGCGTAGCGGATGGCGAGCATCCCGCCGGTCGAATGGCCGATCACCGTCGCGCGCCCGATGCCGAGCGAGTCCAGCAGCGCGCGCGTGTTGCCGGCAAGCTGCTGGAAGCTGAACTGGTAATGCGCCGGCTTGGTCGATTTGCAGAAGCCGATCTGGTCCGGCGCGATCACGCGATAGCCGGCTTGGCTCAGCGCGGCGATGGTCCCCTCCCAGGTGGCGGCGCAGAAATTCTTGCCGTGCAGCAGCACGGCGGTCCGGCCGTTCGGCGTTGCCGGTGCCACGTCCATGTACGCCATGTCCAGGCTTTCGCCCTGCGAGGCGAACCGGAAATGCGACACCGGCCAGGGATAGTCGAACCCCTGCAACTCGGCGCCGTAGGCCGGACCGTCGTCCGCCGGGTCCGCCCGCGCCACGCCGGCCAGCGCGAGCAGGGCCAGCAGCGCCGGCACCGCGACGCGCCGCCACCTTCGTGCCTCGCCGTCTTTGTGCATCGCTGCGCCCTTTCATTGCTGCCCGGGGCCGAAACCGAACGCATACACGCGGCCGTCGCCCGCGACAAAGAGCCTGCCCTCCGCCGCCAGGATGGTCGCGAAGTGGCGCAGCCCTGCCATCCGGTCGCCGGCGCCGCCGCCGCCGAACACCGGCGCGCCGGTGTCGCCGCGGAACCCGTGCAGACGGCCGTCGCCCTCGGCGCCGACGATCCAGACGATCGGTTGGGCGGCCCCGTCCGTCGTCGTGACCATCGGCGCGCCCCTGCCGTCGAGTGCGGCGCACCACGCCACCTGCAGCCCGTCCCGCCCCGGCGCGCTGACCCTCAGCGCGGCCAGCCCGGCGTTCTGCGCGCCATCGGGGCAGGCGGGCACGAGGGCCTGGAACGCCACCAGCACGTCGCGGCCGACCCGATAGGCGGCGGGCGCGGTGATGATGCGCCCTTGCGCGACCGGCCGGACCGCGAGCGGGTGGCCGATGCCGCCGAGATCGGCGCGGTCAAGCAGATAGGCGTTGCCGTCCTTGCCGAGCGCGAGCAGCAGCGCCGCCATGCCCCGCCCCACCGACAGGTCGATCGGCAGCGGCGCCACGCCCCCGAGGTCGGCATCCGCGTCGTCCAGCGCCTGCCAGTTGGCCGGGGCAAAGAAGCTGTTCGGGTCCGGCCGCCAGCGCAGGTCCGGTGGCAGCCGGATCACCGCCTCGCCGCCGCCCCATTGGCGCGCGCCGTCCGTGTTGCCGGTGGCGGCGTACAGGAAGCGCCCGTCGAAGCTCATTCCGCCCGGCGCCCAGATGCCGCCCTTGCGCGCCTGCGTCGTCCAGGCGCCGAACAGGCCGGGCCGGCCGACCCGCAGCCCGACCACCCAGCCGTGATAATCGCCGCAATCCCCGAAATGCCCGCCGAACGGAAGGTAGAGCCGGTCCCCGACCAGCGTGAGCGCGCCGCGCTGGTTCTGCACGCCGGCATCGAACGCCATGCCGCGGGCGCGCAGCGCCGCGGCGACATCGACCGGCCAGCCGGGACGCACCGACCCGTCATCGAGCGACAGGCCGAACACGAGATGGCGCGGACCGCCGCCGCGATCGACCATTGCATCGACGAACACGGTGCGCGTCCGCTCGTCGATCGCGGGTGTGCCGGTGATGCCCAGCGGGTCGATATCGCCGCACGGCAGCGCGGCGCGGGCGACCGCCGGCCCGACGCTGCGGCGCCAGACCTCCCGCCCGGACAGCGCGTCCAGCGCCTGCACGAAATTGTCCTCCGTCGCGACGATCAGCCGGCCGTGGGCCGCGCCGGGCGGACGCCAGTAGAGTGGCTGCGCATAGACGTGGCCCTGCACCCGTCCGTCGAAGCCCGGGTCCAGACGGGCGCCGGCGGCGCGCGTCCAGGTCAGGCCGGGGACGATATAACGCCCGCTGCGATCCGGACCGCCGTGATAGCTGTCGCCGCCGGCGGCGAGCGACGGCCGGCCGGCCGCGATCGCCAGGAACGCCAGTGCAAGGAACGCGGACAATCGCATGTGCCGGCCTCCTGACCCGTTCACCCCGCCGCCGGCAACCTGTCCGCGGCGGGACCGGCGCGAAAGACGGCATCGCCGGCTTGTGAACGCCTCAGCCGCCGGCGGCGACCGGCGCCCCCGCAAGGGCCAGCCAGCGATGCAGGCTGCCGGCAAGGCTGCGGGCGCACATCAGCTCATAGGTCGGCGCGTCGTCCAGTTGCCGGACCAGCACCGGCACATGCGCCGCCACCGTCGCCGCCGCGTCGCCGGCGCGCATCGCGCGCGGGTGCAGGTCGAGCGGCAGGCCCTTCGCCAGCACCTCGCGCGCGCCGGCGCCGGCGATGCAGACGGCCACGCGCGAGTCCGACAGGTCGATCAGCAGGCCGCACGCCTGCACCGCCACGGTGAGCCGCGCCAGCAGCGCACCGTCGTCGCGGGCCTGCATCACCAGCCACTGGCCGGGCGCCGTGCAGATGAACGTCAGATCGCCCGCCGCCGTCCACGTCCCCGGCACGGGCAAGGTCGCACCGAGCTCCCGCCGCACCGTCGCAGCCAGGGCGGCCGCGGCGCCGCGGCGCGCGGCCAGCGACACCAGCGCAAAATCGTCGCGCGCGACGGCGCGGATCGCCCGATCAGCCACGCAGGCGCACTCCCTCGGGGTCAAACTGGCAAGGGGGGGTGATCGTCACCTCGGTATCGGCGCCGCGCAGCGGATCGTAGGCACGCAGATGTTCCCCATGCCGGGCGGCCCCGTCGGCGAGGAAGCCGAGGCCGATCCAGTGGCCGAGCGTCGGCGAGAAGGCGACGGAGCTGACCCAGCCCTGGTCCCCGGCGGCGCGCGGCGCGGCGCCGAGAGCCAGGAAATGCGCGCCGCCGTGCAGCCGCGCCGTGCGATCGACGGGGGCGAGGCCGACCAGGGTCGGGCGCCCCGCCGCCTGCAGCGCCGGCCGCCGCGCCAGGGCGCGGCCGATGAAATCCTTCCTGGCCGACAGCAGCCTGCCCAGGCCGAGATCGCGCGCCGTGGTCTGCCCGTTCAGTTCGCCGCCGGCGGGATGGCCTTTCTCGATGCGCATCACCGACATCGCCTCGGTGCCGTAGGCGATGATGCCGTGCGCTGCGCCGGCGGCCAGGATCGCCCGCAGCGCCGCCTCGCCGCGGCGCGCCGGCACGGCGATCTCGTAAGCGCGTTCGCCGGAGAACGAGATGCGGAACACCCGCACCGCGACGCCGCCGAAGCCGCCGAACGCGCCCGCCGCCATGAACGGGAAGGCCGCGTCGGAGACATCCGCGCCGGCGTCCAGCACCGCACGCAGCACGTCGCGCGCGCGCGGTCCGGCAAGGGCGAACTGCGCCCATTGGTCGGTGACGGAGACGAAATGCACGTCCAGCTCCGGCCACAGCACCTGATGGCAGTATTCCATGTGGCTCAGCACGCCGGCGGCCTGCGCCGTGGTGGTGGTGAGCACGAAGCGGCCGGCGGCAATGTGCGCCACGGTGCCATCGTCCATGACGAACCCGTCCTCGCGCAGCATCAGCCCGTAACGCGCGCGGCCGACCGGCAGGGTCGCCATCGTGTTCGCGTACAGCCGATCGAGCAGCGTGCCGGCATCGGGACCGGCCAGCTCGATCTTGCCGAGCGTGGAGACGTCGCAGACGCCGACGCGCTGGCGCACGGCATTGACCTCGCGCGTCACCGTCGCCAGCCAGTCGGCCTCGCCGGCAGCCGGGAAATACTGCGCGCGCAGCCAGGGACCGGCCTCGGTCAGGACCGCACCTTGCTGCTGCGCCCAGCCATGCGCCGGGGTCAGCCGCACCGGCCGGTAGTCCCGGCCGCGATGGTGTCCGGCCAGCGCGCCCAGCGAGACCGGCGTGTCGGGCGGGCGGTCGCGGGTGGTGCCGGCCGCGGCGATGCCCTGGCCGGTCAGCGCCGCCATGATCGCGAGGCCGTTGACACTGGCGGTGCGCCCCTGGTCGGTCGCCATGCCGAGCGTGGTGTAGCGCTTCAGGTGCTCGACCGCGCGATAGCCCTCGCGATGCGCGAGGGCCACGTCGGACACCGCCACGTCGTGCTGGAAATCGACGAATGCCTTCTGCCGCGACGGCGGCAGCAGCCACAGCGGCGCCGGCGCATCGGCGGGCGGCGCCGGCGGCGCGACGGCCTGGGCGACGGCGGCGAAGCCGCACGCGGCGGCCGCTTCGGCGCCGCGCTGCGCGCCGCCGGCCAGCGCCTCGTGCAGACCGAAGCGGCCGGCGGCGGCGCCGGCCACGCTGATGCCGGGCGGCAGCGTGCCCGGCACGAAGACGGCGGCGCTGTCGTCCCAGACCGGCTTGCCGCCGAGATGGCAGGTCAGGCCGACGCGCGGGTTCCAGCCGCCGGCCATCGCCAGCAGGTCGGCGGCGATGCGGTGGGCGCCGCCCTGCGCATCGGTGACGTGGACGCGGCGCAGCGCCGGCCCGCCCGCCGTGCCGGTGACGGCGCCGCCGGCGAACACGCGGGCGCCGGCGCGCTGCGCCAGCGTGGCCAGGCGCTGCGGCAGGACGGCGCGGCGGTCCACCACCGCCGCCACCGACACGCCGAGCCGTACGCAATCCGCCACCGTGCGCCAGCCGTCATCGCCGGACGTGACCACCACGGCCGCCGTGCCCGGCGCGACGGCGTAGCGGTTGAGGTAGCTGCGCACCGCGCCGGCCAGCATCACGCCCGGCCGGTCATTGCCGCCGAACACCAGCGGACGCTCCGTCGCCCCCGCCGCCAGCACCGCGCGGCGCGCGACGATGCGCCATTGGCGTTGCCGCGGTTCGTGCGCGTCCGGCAGGGGTTTGTGGTCGGCAACGCGCTCCAGCGCCGCGTAGGTGCCGTGGTCATAGACGCCGAACACGGCCGTCCGGCGCAGCAGCCGCGTCTCCGGCAGGCTCGCCAGTTCTGCCGCCGCCCGGTCCACCCAGGCGGCACCTGGCTCGCCTTCGACGGCCACGTCCTCCGACAGCAGCCGCCCGCCCAGGCGCGGCCCGTCGTCGCACAGCACGACGCGCGCGCCGCTGCGCCCTGCCGCCAGCGCGGCAGCGAGGCCGGCCGGGCCGCCGCCGATCACCAGCACATCGCAGAACAGCGTGGCGCGCTCGTAGCTGTCGGGGTCCGGCACGCCGGCGGCGCGGCCGAGGCCGGCGGCGCGGCGGATCAGCGGCTCGTACAGCTTCTCCCAGAACGCGGCCGGCCACATGAAGGTCTTGTAGTAGAACCCGGCGCCGAACAGCGGCGCCAACAGGCCGTTCGCCGCCATCAGATCGAATCGCAGCGAGGGAAAGCGGTTCTGGCTGCACGCGGACAGGCCGTCGTACAGCTCGATCATGGTCGCCGGCGTGTTCGGCTCCCGCCGCGCGCCGTCGCGCAGTTCCACCAGCGCGTTCGGCTCCTCCGACCCGGCGGACAGCACGCCGCGCGGGCGGTGGTACTTGAACGAGCGGCCGAACAGGGCGACGCCGTTGGCAAGCAGCGCCGAGGCCAGCGTGTCGCCGGCAAAGCCGCCGTATTCCCGGCCATCGAAGCGGAATGCCAGCGGCGCGCCGCGATCGATCAGCCCGCCCGCGGCGAGGCGGCGCGGCTGCGCGCGCGTCATGGCGCTGCCGCGTCCGCGACCGCGGCGATGGCGTGGCTGCCGGTGTCGCGCGTCACCACCAGCCAGCGCTTCGGTGAGCGGCCCCTGGTGTTCCCCCACGAGTTTTCCGTCCGGCGAATAGAGAAAGCTGGTGGGAAGGCTGTCGAGGCCTCCGAATTTCGCTGCGGTATCCTCGTTCCCGAGCACAAGCGGATAAGTGATTCCGTGGTTTTTTGCGAAATCGAGGACTTCCTCCCTTTTTTCGTAGCTCACCGCGATGCCCACCACTTCGATTTTTCCGGATGAATGGAGTCGTTCGAGCGCAGGAATTTCTTCCAGGCAGGGGGAACACCAGGTCGCCCAGAAATTCACCAGTACCCATTTTCCCTTGTAGTCGGAGAGGCGCAGCGTCCTGCTGCCTTCTTCGAGCGACCAGGCGGTGGCGGTGCCGCAATGCAGCAGGAGAAGTAAAAGAAGAAACCGGCGCTTCATGTCAGAAAATCTTGCGAATCCCGAGAGAATAGATTCTGGACGCCACGAGTTGCACCCCCACCACGTTCTGATAAGCGGGGAACTGCACGTAGCCGTAAACGGCGTAACCGTCACCGAGCCGGATCGACGCACCGGGGGCGAGATAGGCGAGATCCCCGCCTGTGATCGGCGTGCCGATATACGGGCCACCCGTATAATACGATGCGGCAGGGCCGCTGTCACTTTGGCGA
>JAJZVE010000082.1:0-9971 GCA_021845835.1 Pseudomonadota bacterium
GATGCCGCAGACCATCGAGGCGATCCAGCACGCCAAGGCCGCGAAGGCACCGATCATCGTCGCCATCAACAAGATCGACAAGCCGGACGCCAACCCGCAGCGCGTGCGCCAGGAACTGCTCAACCACGAGATCGTGGTCGAGGACATGGGCGGCGAGACGCAGGACGTGGAGGTTTCCGCCACCAGGAAGATCGGGCTGGACAAGCTGCAGGAGGCGATCCTGCTGCAGGCCGAGATTCTCGACCTGCGCGCCAACCCCGAACGCGCCGCCGAAGGCTCGGTGATCGAAAGCCGGCTGGATCGTGGGCGCGGGCCGGTCGCGACCGTGCTGGTGCAGCGCGGCACGCTGCGCCAGGGCGACATCGTGGTGGCCGGCGCCGAATGGGGCCGCGTGCGCGCCATGCTCGACGACAAGGGCCGCCCGATGAAGGAAGCCGGGCCGTCGGCGCCGGTGGAAATCCTCGGCCTCGCCGGCGTGCCGAGCGCGGGCGAGCCGTTCGTCGCCGTCGAGGACGAAGGCCGGGCGCGCGAGATCAGCGAATTCCGCCAGCGCAAGCTGCGCGACAAGGCGGCCGGCGCCGTCACCGCCGCGCGCGGCACGCTGGACCAGATGCTGGCACGCATCCAGGCCGGCGAGCAGAAGGAAGTCGCGATCGTCATCAAGGCCGACGTGCAGGGCAGCGGCGAGGCCATCCAGGCGACGGTCGCCAAGCTCGCCAACGACGAGGTGAAGGTGCGCGTGCTGCTGTCCGCGGTCGGCCAGATCACGGAAAGCGACGTGCAGCTTGCCAAGGCCTCGAACGCGGTGATCGTCGCGTTCAACGTGCGCGCCACCGCGCAGGCGCGCGAGCTGGCGCAGCGCGAGAGCGTGGATATCCGCTACTACTCGATCATCTACGACGTGGCCGACGACATCGAGAAGCTGGTGCGCGGCAAGATCGCCCCGAAGGCGCGCGAGAAGTTCCTGGGCTACGCCGAAATCCGCCGCGTGTTCGAGATCACCAAGGTCGGCAAGGTGGCCGGCTGCATGGTGACCGAAGGCGTGGTCAAGCGCGGCGCCGGCGTGCGGCTGCTGCGCGACAACGTGGTGATCCACAGCGGCGAACTGACGCAGCTCAAGCGTTTCAAGGACGACGTGCGCGAAGTGGCGCGCGGCTATGAATGCGGCCTGTCCTTCGCCAACTTCCACGACATCAAGGAAGGCGACGTGGTCGAGTGCTACGAGACGGAGATGGTGCCGGGTTGAAGCAGGGCGCGAAGCAGGGCTCCGGTCGGGGCGGCGAACACCCCGCGGCGAAGCCGCCGAGCCAGCGGCAGTTGCGCGTGGCGGAGGAAATCCGTCACCTGCTGGCCGGCATCTTCGCCCGCGGCGAGGTGCGCGACCCGGACCTCGCCGGCGTCAGCCTGACGGTAACGGAGGTGCGGATCAGCCCCGATCTGCGCCAGGCGACCGCGTTCGTGACCCGGCTCGGCCGGTCGGACGTGGCGGAGAAACTGCCGGCGCTGCGCCATGCCGCGCCGTTCCTGCGCCGCGAGGTGGCGCGTGGGCTGCGGCTGCGCTACGCGCCGGAGCTGTCGTTCCTGGCCGACACCAGCATCGACTACGCGATGCACGTGGACGAACTGCTGCATCGCCCGGAGGTTCGGCGCGACCTGTCGTCATAGGAAAAGCGCAGCGCATTCCGCGATCTGCCGCGTCCGCGCATCACCGCGCTACCCGCCGACCAGCCGGGTCCGCCGCAACAGCGCCGCCTCGCCGCCCGCGTCTGCCGGCGCCAGGCCGCCGATGATCGCCGCCAGCGCCGCTTCCTGCCGCCGCCGCTCCGCCTGCGCCGCGGCAACGTCGATCGCGACGAAGCGCACCCGGTCGCCCGGCCGCAACCGTCCGGCGCGCGGCAGGTCGGCGGAGCAGATGGCGGCGATCTTGGGATAGCCGCCCGTCGTCTGCCGGTCGGCCAGCAGCAGCACCGGGCGGCCGTTGCCCGGCACCTGCAGCGCCCCCGCGGCGGTGCCGTCGGAAAGGATGTCGTGGCCGCCGCGGTGCCGCAGCGGCGGACCGTCCAGGCGCAGTCCCATGCGGTCGGCCGAATGCGTCACCACGTAGTCGCTGCCGCACAGCGTCGCGATCGCCTCGGCCGTGAAATGGTCGTCCTGCGGCCCGAGCACGATGCGGAACGGCCCGCCGCCCGCGTCCGGCAGCGCGGGCAGGCGGCGCTGCGGACCCTCGCGCGGCGCGATCCGCGGCGCCGGGATTTCGTCGCCGGCGGCGAGCGGGCGGCCGTGCCAGCCGCCGAAGCCGCCGCGCACATAGGTGGAGCGGCTGCCGGCCACCAGCGGCACATCCAGCCCGCCGCCGATCGCCAGATAGGCGCAGACCGCGCCACGCGAGGCCACGACGCGCAGCCGCGTGCCGCGCGGCAAGGTCGCCGAGCGCCAGGACGGCAGGCCGTGGCGCATCGGGCTCTCCACGATGATCTCGCCGCCATAGGCCGCCAGCGCCACGCGCAGCGACGGGGCGGTGACCTCCAGCAGCGGCCCGGCATGCAGCACCTCCAGCGCCGCTTCCCCCGGCGGGTTGCCGACCAGCGCGTTGGCCAGCCGCAGCGCATCGCGGTCGAGCGCGCCCGACACCGGCACGCCGAACGCCTGCGCGCCGAAGCGGCCGAGATCCTGCACCGTCGTATGCAACCCCGGCTTCAGCACGCGCAACCCGCCGCTCACGTCGCGCCCGCTGCGATGTCGAGCCGGAATTCGCCGGCGATCCAGGCCGCGCGCAGGGCATCGAAGGTGGGCCGGTCCACTGGGCGGAAACGCACGCGGTCACCGCAGCGCAGCAGCGCCGGCGGGTCGGCGGCGATGTCGAACAGATCGACCGGCACCGAACCGATCAGCCGCCAGCCGCCGGGGCTTTCCAGCGGATAGATCGTGGTCATGTCGGTCGCGATGGCGAGCGCACGCGGCGGCACGCGCAGCCGCGGGGTGGCAAGCCGCGGCAGGCGCAGCTTTTCGGGCAGCACGCCCATATACGGCAGACCGGGCAGAAACCCGAGCATGAACACCTGATACGCCACCGAGGCATGCAGCCGCACCACGTCGTCCGGGGCAAGCCCGGTCAGCGCCGCCACCTCCGCCAGATCGGGCGCCAGTTCCCCCTCGTAACAGGCCGGGATGGTGAGGCGGCGCGGCTGCGCTGCGTATCCTTGCAGTTCAACGAGCGCGCTGCGCACCTCGCGCACCAAATCGGAAAAATCGCGTTGCAGCGGGTCATAGTGCAGCAGCAGCGAGCGGAACGTCGGCACCGTCTCGATCACGCCCGCGATCGGCGCGCGGCGGATCGCCTCGGCCAGCGCCATCACGCGCGCGTTGACCGCCGGGTCGATGCGGTCGCCGAACTCCACCACCAGCGCGGCGTCGCCCTGCGGCAGGAAGCGCGGCAGGGCACCGGCGTCCATCAGCGACCTACTCCGCGCCCGCCGCCCTGACCAGCGGACATTGCGAGGCTGCGAACAGATACATGTCATGCACCATCAGACCGTCCGCCCGGATATGCCCGTTGTCGGCGAAGAAGTCATGCACCGGCGTCGCGCGCATCGTCTGCGTGACGGGGCTGGTTTGCTGCCGGCCAGCGTGTCAGGCGAAGGCGCGCAGCACGTCCTTGTTGACGACGTTGGCGGGATCGGGCGTGCCGTCGAGCACGTCGAGCATGTTGCGGCACGCCGCCGCCGCCATCGCATCGGCCGCCTCCTGCGTCACCCCGGCCATGTGCGGCGAGGCGACGACGTTCTCCAGTTGCAGCAGCGGATGCGCGGCCGGCGGCGGCTCGGGGCTGAACACGTCCAGCCCGGCGCCGCCGAGCGCGCCGGACAGCAGCGCCGCGTGCAGCGCCGCCTCATCGACGATGCCGCCGCGGGCGGTGTTGATCAGGAACGCGCCCGGCTTCATCCGCGCCAGCCGCGCCGGGCCGAACATGCCGGTGGTCTCGGCGTTCTTCGGGCAGTGGATGCTGACGAAATCCGCCCGCGCCAGCGCCGCGTCGAGGTTGGCTGCGGGTTCGCACCCGGCGTCGCGGATCGCCGCCGCGGCGACGTACGGGTCATGCACCAGCACCGTCATCTCCAGGCCGGCGCAGCGCCGCGCGATGCGCGTGCCGATGCGGCCGAAGCCGACGATGAGCACCGTCTTGCCCGACAGCTCCATCGGCATTTTCACCTTGCGCTCGTGCCGCAGGCCGGCGTGGACCAGCCCGTCCATGTACTTGCCGCGCTTGGCCAGCGCGAACATGAAATACAGCGCATGCTCGGCGACGCTGCGCGCATTGGCGCTGCCGGCGATCATCAGCGGGATGCCGGCCGCGGTCAGCGCCGGCACTTCCACCGCATCGAAACCGACGCCGACCCGCGCCACCACTTGCAGCCGCGGCGCGGCGTCCAGCTCCGCCCGGCCGAACCGGGTGTAGGACAGCGCGATGCCGGCCGCGTCGCGCAACAGCGCGTGCAGCTCGGGCGGCGCGATGGCGGGGGGGTAGATCGTCACCTGCACGTCGGCGCGCGCGGCCAGAACCTCCAGCCCGGCTGCCGACATGTTGGTCGGGACCAGCAGCGTCTTCGTGTTGGGTGCCATCCGTGCCTCCGGCAGAGCACGGCAATGCTACGGCCGCGGACCGGACGCCGCCACTCCCGCCCGGCGCGGATTCGTCCACGGAATCAGCAGGGCAGCCGGCAGGATATTGAGCAGGGCGGCACCGACCAGCAGCAGCATCGTCGCCTGCGCGCCCATCCGCGCGATCAGCAGCCCGCCGAGCGCCGGGGTGGCGGCCTGCGCGATCAGCGCCGGCCGCGCGAGCCGGCCCATCAGCGTCGCGTAGCCGTGCGGCCCGAACAGCGCCAGCGGCACCGTGCCACGCACGATCGAGCGGATGCCGCTGCCGGTGCCGTAGATCACGATCGCGGCGGCGGCGAAGCCCGGCGCAACCAGCAGCAGCACCAGCCCCAGCGCCACCAGCAGCGTCGAGGCGAGCATCGTCCACACCGGATGCAGCCCCCGCCCGACCGCGAGTTCCAGCAAACGCGCAAACACCTGGCTCGGCCCGAGCAGGGCGCCGAGCGCGACCGCGGCGGCCAGCGACACGCCGCGCGCCTGCAGCAGCGTCAGCAGATGCACCGCGATCATGGTCATCACCACCGCGGCCAGCGTCATGCTGCTGGCGACGAGGACGAAGGCGAGGCCCGCGCGCGTCGCGCCGGCGGCAGCGCCCGCGGCCGGGCGCGGGCGGGCGTGGGCGCGCCCGGCGGCGGGCGGCAGCACGAAGCGATACAGCGGCAGCACCAGCAGCAGATGGATGGCGGCGAAGGCGAGGCAGGCGCCGCGCCAGCCGGCGGCGTCGGTCAGCCACGCCCACAGCGGCCAGCACACCGTGCTGGCGAAGCCGCCGAACAGCGTCACCGTGGTGATCGGCCCGCGCGCGCCCTCGCCGTAGATGCGGCCGAGGCTGGCGAAGGCGGGGTCGTAGAGGCCCGCCCCCATGCCGGCGCCGATCACCAGCCAGCCGGCGAAATAGACCGGGAGGTTCGGCGCCGCCGCCAGCGTGGCGAGGCCGAGCGCCAGCAGCACGGCGCTGCCCGGCAGCACGCGCCGCCCGCCCTCCGCCTCGATCAGCCGCCCGATGCGCGGCGACAGCAGGCCGGAGACCAGGAAGCCGAGCGAAGCGCCACCGACCACCCAGGGCAGCGGCCAGCCGGTCGCCGCCGCGATCGGCCCGGCCAGCACCGCGATCAGGTAGTAGCTCGATCCCCAGGCAAGGATCTGCCCGATCCCGATGCCGCCGATGACCAGCCAGCGCGGGCGCTGCACGGGGATCAGCGGAAGCGGACGAGCCGGCCGCGCGGCGTGCCGATCACCGCATCGTCGCGCATCACCGCCATCCCGCGCACGATGGTCGCCGCCGGCCAGCCGGTCACGCGCATGCCGGCGAACGGCGTCCAGCCGCACGGGGTGGCAAGCCAGCTTTCTTCGATCGTGCGCCGGCGCTGCAGATCGACCAGCGTGAAGTCGGCGTCGTAGCCGGCGGCGAGCCGCCCCTTGCCGACCACGCCATAGACCCGCGCCGGCCCGGCGCACAGCAGATCGACCAGCCGGGCGAGCGAGAGCCGCCCCGCGTTCACGTGGTCCAGCATCACCGGCACCAGCGTCTGCACCCCGGTCAGCCCCGACGGACATTCGGGCCAGGGGCGCAGCTTGGCCGCGCGCGGGTGCGGCGCGTGGTCGGAGCCGACGGTATCGACGGTGCCGTCGCGCACCGCCGCCCAGGCGGCATCGCGGTGCCGCGCATCGCGGATCGGCGGGTTCATCACCGCGAAGCCGCCGAGCCGCTCATAGGCATCCGGCGCCACCTGCGTCAGATGGTTGACCAGGACTTCCGCGGTGCAGAGGTCGCGGAAATCCTGCAGATAGGAAAACTCCTCGGCGGTCGAGACGTGCAGGATATGCGCCGGCCGCCCGGTCGCCTGCGCCAGCGCCAGGATGCGGCGGGTGCCGAGGAAGGCGCATTCCTCGTCGCGCCATTGCATGTGCGTCGCATAGGGCGAACCGGCGGGGAACAGGCCGCGCCGCGCCTGCAGCCGGTACTCGTCCTCGCTGTGATAGGCGATGCGGCGGCGGCCGGCGCGCATCACCTGTTCCAGGCTCGCGTCGTCCGCCACCAGCAGGTCGCCGGTCGAACTGCCGGCGAACACTTTTACCCCGCAGACCCCACGGCCTTGTTCCAGAGCGGCAAGGTCGGGAATGTTGGTTTTCGTGGCGCCGACATAGAGGCCCATGTCGCACCACGCCGCCTGTTCCACGTAATCCTGCTTCCAGGCGAGCCGCGGCGCATCGGTGATCGCGGGCGTGGTGTTCGGCATGTCGAACACGGCGGCGAGGCCGCCCAGCACCGCCGCCCTGGTGCCGGTCGGGATGCTTTCGACCGCGGCATCGCCGGGATCGCGCAGATGCACATGCGGGTCGATCAGTCCGGGCAGCACGTGCAGCCCGCGCGCCGCGATCACCTCGTCGGCGGTGGCGGCGGCGGCGGCGCCGATGGCGGCGATGCGGCCGCGGCGCACGCCGACATCCGCCGCCGCCTCGCCCCAGGGCAGCACGCAGGTGCCGCCGCGGATCAGCAGGTCGTAATGCTCGGCCATGCGCGCGTCCCCCGATCGGATGCGATCAGATAGGACCCGCCGGCCCCGCCGCCAACCTCGCCCGGCGGCGCGCGCCCGCAACCGGAGCCGGCACATGCGCGCGCGCCAACGCCCCCGTTCCGCGCGCGGCCGAGGGTTGGGCGATGGGATGGGGGGCGCTCACGCCGGGGCGGGCGGGCCGCAGATGGCAGGAGCGGGGCGTCGGGGTGCCCGGCGGCGGAGCGGCGGCAATTTGGCCGGACAGGCTGCCTCCCGCCCCTCGCTTCGGATGGTTGCCGGGCGCGGTACGGGCGAGGCCGCGGTGGCGGAGCGTGGCGGCGGCTTCGCGATGCCGGGCGGGGGGACCGCGCCCAGCATCCGGCAGAGCGGCCGGAGCAGGCGGCCGATCTGCGGGGTGGCGGCGATGAAATCCGCCATCTCGGGCTGCGACAGGAGGTGTTGCAACTGCGAGCCGCCGAAGGCCGTCTGCGGGATCAGCCGGATCAGCCACCGCTTGCCCCGCGGGAGCACGAGCGGGGACTTCGGCCGGGGCGGACGGGCGGCGGGTTTGCCGGGCGTCCGAGGGCGGGGGGCTTGTCCCTGCCGCGCGGCGAGGCGGGTGACGCGCAGCGCGGTCCGCCGCAACCGGCCGCAGATCAGGATGAGGAGCGGCCCGGCGAGGCGGCGGATGAGGCCGTGATGGGCCACCGCGCGGCAAAGCGAGTCGAGGATGCCGACGAGACGCTCGGCCGGGGTGCGGGGGGCGGGAAACACGAACGGAAACAGAACATGGGAGGGGCGGGCGGGGCAAGGGATTTTCACGGATGTCAGTTGCGTTGTCGGAAGCGCCCGCATCGTGCCCGCCAGCCGTGTCCCGGCGCGATACCGCCAGCGAGGGTAGGGCGCACGGAACCGTATGTCCGCCGTGCGATTGCAGGACGCGCGGATCGGCGCCTAACCTGTTCCCGCAACGGCCGATTTGCCCGTGCATCCGGGAAATCCCGAATTGCTTGCTGGACCGTGCGAGAGTTTGAGAAGGGAACGCTGACTATGCTGAGGGTTGCGATCGTCGGTCTGGGCTGGTGGGGACGCAAGTTGGCCGAGCAGGTGGCCGGCAGTCGCCTGCTGCAACTCGTCGTCGCAGCGGAGCCGGATGCCGGCGTAGCGGCGCAGCTCGGACCGAAATCAGGAGTGCCGATACTCTCGACACTTGCGGACGTGCTGCGGCGGGATGACGTGGAGGCCGTGTTGCTGGCCACCCCGCATCAGCTGCACGACGGCCAGATTGCCGACGCGGCTGCGGCCGGCAAGCACATCTTCTGCGAGAAGCCGCTGTCGCTGACCTACGAAGGGGCCCGGCGCAGCGTCGAGCTCTGCCGGGGGAAGGGTCTCGTACTCGGAATCGGCCACGAACGTCGTTTCGAGCCTCCGGTCAGCAGCATGCTCGGCGCGGCCCGCGCGGGCGAGCTTGGCACCCTGCTGCATTTCGAAGGCAATTTCAGTCACGACAAATTCGTCTCGCTGGCTGCTGGCAACTGGCGGCTGTCTGCTGAAAGCGCGCCGGCTGGCGGCATGACCGCGACTGGAATTCACCTGTTCGACCTCGCGACCGCCCTGTTCGGCCCGGCGCGCGACGTTTTCGTCAGCAGCAAGACCCTGGCCAGCAACATCGCGAACGGCGATACCACTTCTGCACTGGTGCGTTATCGCGGGGGGCAGTCGGCCTTCGTGGCGACCCTGCTGGCGACGCCGTTCATCTCCCGGCTGGCGCTGTACGGCAGCGATGGCTGGATGGAGGTTCGCGACAAGGCTCATGTCGAGGCCCCCGAAGGCTGGGTGGTAACTCGCTGCCGCAAGGGCGGCAGGCCGGAGGTAAGCGACGTGCCGGTGACCACGCCTGTGCGCGACAATCTGGAGGCCTTCGCCCGGGCTGTTCGCGGCACGGCCCCCTATCCCATCACGCCGGACGAGCTGCTCGCCAACACCGCCGTGATGGAGGCAATCTTTCGCTCCGCCCGGACTGGCACTGTGGAGGCTGTTGCCGGCCCCTAAGCCCGCTTGGGGCGCATGGCGCTTCGTTACGCAGGCTACGCGGGCATGACGCTGACGGAGCCTGTTTGACGCCGGCTGGTACCGAACGCGAAGGCTTCGTCAGAAGCCGGCGCAATTGACGGCCGTGCCGACGGAGTGTATATACATTTTGTCGTACGGCAGACCGGTATGGAATTCGAGTGGCACGAGGCAAAGCGTCTCGCGAACATCGAAAAGCACGGCATCGACTTTCTTGATGCGGACATTGTGTTCGGCGGTCCGCACCTGATCGGACCGGCCAGGGCTGTGGCGGGTGAGGCGCGCTGGATGGCCGTCGGCATGCTGGATGATGTGTACGTGACCGTCATCTTCACGCGGCGCGGCAATACCATCCGCCTGATCTCCATGCGGAGTGCGAGACGTGAAGAAAGAGAGCGACATCAGACGCTTTTCGGCCGCTGAGCTGCAAGCCCGGCGCAGCCGGGGAGAGAGCCGTACTGACATGGCGCGGTTGCGCGGCAAGTCGGACGAGCAGATCGAGCGCGAAATCGCGAACGATCCCGACTTCAGGGACGAACCCGAGGACTGGCTTGCGCGGGCCGAAGCCGTCATGCCGACGCCGAAGAAGCTGCTGTCGCTTCGGATCGACAATGACGTGCTCGAATGGTTCAAACGGCAAGGGCCGGGTTATCAGACCCGGATCAATGCCGTGCTGCGCGCCTTCATTGAGCAGGCTGACAAGCGGCGCGCCTGAAACGCTCGCCGCTCGATAAGGTGCGCTGC